>CAVHVH010000008.1:0-26640 GCA_963639385.1 Oscillospiraceae bacterium | reverse complement strand
AATGATGGTCTTTAGGTTCTCAAAAATTATAGTTCGTTTGTCAAGATTTATAGCGAGAGTTATGTTAAAAGCCGTTAAATTTGCCAAATATTAGCATTTCACGGTCAAAAATTAGAGGTTTCGGCTCCATCCACTTCTGTTGATAAGTCCAAAATAACCCCAAAAAGGGCTATTTTGGGCCAAAACTTTCGCAATTTTTATCGAAAAAATTGGGTCTGAAAATGGCACTTTTGTAACATTTATTAACTATTCATTATCTTTATTTGTTAAATATTCTAAACTCTCGAAAAAAGTGCTATCAAAATGTAAGCATAGACATCATTCGGCCTCACTTAATCCTGTTTTCAGTTCGTTATGGGTGGTTCTAAAAATTATCACCCTTATACAAGTCCACAAGGCCAAGATGCCACTTCTTGCCGAAAACCGTAAAATGTTTTGAGTATAAAATGCCGAAAACCGCAAAATGTTGGCCATGAAGTGGGCTTGATTATACCGAGTTCTACCAACTAATAATTAAAGGGAGCTCCTAAAATAAGCAGGGTTAATTTATAGAACCGCCCTTAAATTTTCCACGAAATAGCGCACAATAAGAGATATTCATAATAAGCTGATGATGATTTTAACAAATTTACACGAATATCACACTCAAATACTTACTTTCTTGCGCTATAAATAACCCAACACAGAACTGTCTAACAAAGTCTATAATGCCACTAAAAAATATAGGCTGGACTCCTATTGGAATCCAGCCCGTTTTGAATATTGAAAGCCAGCTTAGCGGCTATTCGATACAGTAAGTTCTGTAAGCCTTACCTATGATATGGCGTTTCTGAAATATAGCCTAAAGCGTATGGCTTACATGCGGCTGAGGCCATGTTTCAGAAACACCCTAAAATAGGCCAAACTGTCACTTTCAAACATTAAACAAACTCTATTTGAGTGACTTAAGGCTTTTGGTCAAATTTTATAGTCTCAGTGGGATAGTATGCCGAAGATACCTGGCCATATACATGGGTGCAGATGTCGCCATCCTGCGGCCACTGTGAAGTCTTGGTGCTGGGCAATTTTACTGTCTTGAGCCAGCCCCAAATTTGGTCTGAAGTAGCTTCGGGAGTTACATAGCTGTTGATTTCGAATGTAATGCCATCGTCGAATACGCCACGAGCCAACTTGAGAGCCTCTTTGGCCTCATCGGTAGTGCAATCGATATAGATATCAATACCTGCGGCAGAGTGGGTAATCTTTACAGGGAATGTAAAGTCTTTGCCAGCAAAGGTGAACTGAGCACCAAACTCCTCGGTATATCCGTACTTATAAGCATCGCCTGTGCGGATAGCAAAGTCGTCGGCTACAGCCTGATACTCCATAGGAATGGGCAAGAATACGTGTACAGTAGCGGTATCGCGAACGTGTATAGAGGTCTTAATCTCGTTCCAGGTCTGGTGTATCTGCTGGTGTATATCAAACTCTACCTCGCCTTCCTTAGCAGTCTTGCTGCTATCATCGTCTTTCTTGTCGCCCTTATGGTCATCCTTCTGATCGTCCTTTTGGTCATCCTTGTTGCCGTCAGAGTCAGGCACAACAACAGTCTCACCCTTACCAGGGAGAATTTTTACGATCCAGTCGTCGTAGATGCCATCAGCTGCTATCGAACCATCATCCTTTGTCATCTTGTAGTCGATGCCAAGATAATAGTTGCCGTTCCAATAATAGAGTGCCCAATCATCGCAATTAGTATTGCCATAAGAGTCGTGTGCTCTAGCACCATCAAAACCCTCGGTCATGAGTGCTGCATTGTGAGTAGCAGCGTTCTTGCACTGACCAGCGTTGAAATTATTTACATGGGTGTATAAGTCTACCCAGCTATAAGGATTGCCATTGGCATCTTTTTCCCAAGAGTTAAGAGTACGATTTTCCTTGATTCCAAACCAATCAAGTTGAGCAGAACCATCAATATTGTTATGCTCTTTACCATTCTTGTCGGTGTAACTATACTTGTTATGTGCAGATATCACATGCTGTACAAAATAGTATTTGTAACCAGGCCACTTTACCTTAGCTCCGGGGTTCTTGCGAACATAATCCAAAATTCCGTTTGCTTCTGCTTCGGTAGGATAAGCTGGGGTAGCATCGCCCCACATATTACCATTACTATTAACATCGCAGGCACGAGTTACTCCGACTACTTTAGCTCCTCCAAAATAAAGATTCACCCCTGAGGAGTGGGTTCCATATTTCTTTACGCTCTGTGCCAAAACATCGTCTGTAGAGCCTAATTCATCACTGCTACATGACGAAATTACCCCCCCCGATATGGCTAAAAGGCATAAAGAAAGAACACTTGCTAAATGTTTTTTCATTCTGTTACTTTTTAAGTTAATTATAGAGTTTTCTGTTTTTTCCTTAAATTGGGTACAAAGGTAATATGTAATATTCTGTCAGCCAAGTATTTTTTCAAAAAAAACAAAAAAATCTTTCAAAAAATATATTGCGCAATGTTGCGCAACGTAAAAAATGCCCATTACCTCCAAAATATTCTGAGATAACGGGCATTGCTGCAAACATGCATTTATGGGGTTATTCTATTATAAACTCCTAATCATCTAATGGGCTGAGCTATGACGGCGAAGCCTACTTAAAAAGCGTCGCCGGCATCTTCGCCATCACCTTCTTCACCGGGATTTAGATTTACATCAACTCCATCGCCTACATCTCCGGGGAATTGATTATCATACGTCTGTGTAGACGAAGTCATTATCATTCCACAGGTTTTCACACTAACTACCTGTACACTTGGTGCTATATATATATTCTTTTTATTCATATTCTTTTCTTTTACTGGCAAAGCTAAGCTTCCAAAATCGAGCAAAGCTAATTTATAAACCACCCTTTACTTTTTTACTACTTTTCTACCATTAATAATATATACCCCTTGCGGCAAGGCTTTTAGGTTAGTGCCCATATAAGTGCCGTTGACCGAATAGACGGCCTCTGACGCTGCGGCCGACGGATCGGCCTCAACCTCGTCGATAGCAGTAATTACCTCGTCGTCGAGTTGTATCATGAGCTGGGCTGAGCTGGCCGAAGCCACCTTAAAGTATGCACGCAAACCTTTCATAGTTGTGTTGGCCTTGGCCAGTTTAAGATGGCCGTCGCTACCAAGGAAATATACCGTACGGGTATTATCTATCGGCATGGGGTTGTAAGTGCCTACAAAATCGTAGCCGCCAGCATACTCGGGATATACAGCCTTTATTCGTACATATTCGAATATGGGGTTTACTATGTCTTCTGATGGCTTTACCAGATATGCCTGACCCGCCGTCAAGGTCTCAACGCGTTTGTAACTGATACAGTTGCCACTGATTTTCTTTACACCGAGAACCGTAGCACCCTTAAGCGGCGACTCGCTAACAGTAACATCGAATGGTACGCAGAAAGTGTTCCATGCGCCACCTACAAGTGTACGTGTAAGGTGGGCATTAACGCGCCTAAGGTTGTAATATTCTATGATATCGCCATTGTATTTATTTTCATACAATTCTATATCAGGAGCCTGGAAGTCGTCGAAGTAGGTTATTACATCCTTGGTAGGAGCATCTTGGTTCTTGGGCTGCAGATACGATGTAAACGGACGAATACCTGTATCGTCGGTGGCCGAAACTAAGTTCCAGCGGGCCTTACCATTTATTACCATAAGATTCTGCCCAGCGGCAGAGGCGGCCGAAATATCACTGAGTGTACCAAACGAGGTGTATCCGGCACCATTGACCTGAGGCATGCGCACAGGCGTTGCCTCAATAGCAGTCTCCCTGTCTATACTGAACTCTTGCAAGTCTTCGTCGGCCTTGACTACATAAGGTTGGTTAACCTTGATGGTGTCTACCTGGGCAAAGTGTATTTCGTTATAATGGCCATCCTCAAACTGGTATGCTCTAAGCCCGTCGGGCACACAGCAAGTGAAGGGCAGGGTAAGCGTAGTTGTACTATCGGTACAGAAGGTACGACTAAAGGTTACTGTCTGGGCCGTGAAAGCCTTGGGTACATCGTAGTTATAAGTATCGCCAAGATTGTACCGTGCACACTTTAGGGCAGAGCCATCGCTATAAACCACATTGTCAATATCTGATTGACCAAACGAAGCGGGTAAATAGACTAATGCCTTATTGTTTACTCCCAAATTTCCGGTATATTCGCCCAACGACCCACACGCACTTATATCAAGCCAGTGCAGCGATGTGTTATTGGCAAAGGCGTCGGCTTCGGCCACCTTGACCGTAGAGGGCAAAGTAAGTTTCTGCAAACTTGGCATATTGCTGAAGTCGGTGGCAAACACTGTATCAACAGCAGTCTTACCAAGCAGGCTCAAATCGGTTACATCCTCACAGTGCCTATTAAACAAGCCCTTATATGAAGTTACTTTGGCAAGGTCGTCGTTGGTAACAATGGCATGCCGACCCAAGGCGCGGAATGTTTTGTCGCCATCGAAAACTATAGAGATGGCATTGGCGTGCGAGGTGTACTCAGTATCTGATGTGTATTCGGTGCTAAGAGCCTCGGGGACATAGAAATGGTCTACCTTGAGTACATCACCCTCGAATGTAGGATCGGTAAAGGCATCGCCGTTGAGCGTTGGTTTTGATTTACAGAGCATCACCATCGACTTTAGGTTGTTGCACTCGCCAAGCGCATCGTTGTCTATGTAGGTCATATCGTCGCCCACCACAAGTTTGTTAAGAGAATACATATCGTAACAAGACTCGTAGCCGAGTTCTGTAGCCGAGCGCGGCAGAATAAGCGTCTTTATATTGTCGAGAGCACGGAACATCATGCGCGGAATCTTGTTGTTTTCCTCAACGTACCTATCTACCGTATACTCCATATCAATACCATAGACCTTGGGGTTGTAAGCAAATACCGTTTTTTGGTCGCCAGTAACTATATTGGCATCGTAGAGGTCAAGATACGACATGCACGAAAGATACACTCTTGCATTGTCGTTGGCATCGCGACCACCGAGCAAACGTAGCACAGCGATATCCTCGCCACTGATTGGGCCATTTACTTTAAGGGCCTTGATATTGCCATAATCGCCCGTAATTCCTTTTACTATACGTACTTTTTCCCTTTTTGATTCGTCGGTGTTGTCGTAGCGCAAATAGCCTTCCTCTACTATAGCTTTCAGTCCGAGTGCCTCGGCCAAGGTATTGGGCTCTGTAAGCGTAACCTCTATAATTTCGTCAGCAGAATTGCCCGCACCCGCTACACGTATATGGTCGGCATACTGTGCCCATGCCGTGCGATAAGCTTCAACCTTACTTTCGGGAACATACACCACAAAGTCCTTGTTTATAGATTCAAAGGCATCGGCCCCTATAGCGGGCACATAATTACCCATGGCCCATATCGTGCGTAGATTAGAACAATCTTTGAATGCTCCCGACGTAATGGCGAGCAGATTGGCCGGCAGAGTAACCTGTTCAAACGATTGCATGTCTACAAAGGTGTTATCGCGCAGAGCAAGAACATTGGTAAAATACAACTCATCGAATGTCTTTACATCGGTGTAATTGGTAAACCATCCGGTTATATCAGTAATTCCTTCCAGGTCGTAAGGACTGAATATATGGTGTTGGCTCATGGCTTCGGTTACGCTCTCGTCTACAAACAAATGGGTAATGGTATCGGCATGGTTATAGAACGCCTTATCGCTCATATAGGCGGCCCGCGACTGTTTAGGAACCAAAAGGGCTTTCAGGGGTGTACTGTTTTTGTCCCATGCACTGCTGCTGGTGGTAGGAACATTCTTGCCTCGCATCACCACAACATCGAGAGCCACATCGTTGTAGACAATATCGTCGCCAATACTCTGTACATAGTCGCCCACTACAAGGGTCTTAAGATTAGAACAGTAAGCACATGCATACTTCTCTATCTTATCAGTCATAGCAGGAAGAATAAGCGTTTCCAGGGCATCAAGCTTGTAGAACATGTAGGAGTCTACACAATTAATAGCCGTAATTTTATCATTGGTATGATACCTGTTATACTCATAACTGCCAGAAAGGAGTTTAGCATTATACAGATCCAGATATTTCAGGCGACCCGGAGTAGATTTACAGTTCTCTACATCGCGTCCGCCGAGATAGCGCAGTACACCTATATCGCGCCCATCGAGAAATCCACTTATGCGCAGTGAGTCGTATTGGGCATAGCCTCCTTCAAGGGTAATGTCCTCTGTCAAACCTGTAACATAGTTATATTTCAGTCCGAGCGAATCGGCTAAATTACCAGGATGTTCAAGATAAATTACCTTAAGGCCACGCCGCTGGCTTACACCCTTGATTATATTTTTCACTTTCGGCCATTCTTCTTTATACCTGTCTACGGCCTCGTCGGGCACATAGATTACGGCACCGGGCTTGGTATAAAAGGTCGAGAATGTATAGCCTTCATCCTTTTCTAATCGGGGTGGACTGGTACTTTCAAACGTTATCTCCTTCAAACCAGATTCAAAGAACGCATAGTCAGCTATATAGGACACGCGTTCTGGTATGGTCAACTGGGTAAGGCTGTTACAACTTTTAAAAACGTGATCGCCTATTTTCCGGATGGTGCTGGGTAACTTAATGCTCTGTAGTTCGCTACACAACTCGAACATACGGTTATAGAGAGTATCCATACCGCACGATGCAAAGGCACTGAATTCATCGAATGTCTTGATATTTCTGTCGAACCTAAAGGTACCACTCACATCCCAAGGCTTTACGCCCGAAAGGTCTATATGGTTGGTAGACTGGTTGGGGAGCGGCGACACATAAGCGTACTTTTTAAGCAGCTCGAATATTCTATCGTCTTGCGGAGCAAAGAGGCATGCCTTGAACTTGTTGGCATACTTGTTCCAACAGGTGTCTGCACGGAAAGCGGCCTCTTGGTTAACATCTATCTTGATACGCAGGTTGTCGCAACCATCGAACACGCCTTTACCCAAGCGTAGTGAGTCTGGCGAAATGCCCACCGAGTTATTGGAGCCGCTGGTTTTCCAGTATACCAGATAAAGGTCGGTAAAGTTTTTACAGTTGGCAAATGCCGAGTCGCATATATCAACACTAAGGTCTGTATAAGCCTGTGATATATTAGAGTTGGTATCCATAAAGTGGAACGCCTTAAGGTTGTCGTTACCTTTGAACGCGCATTTCTCTATATTATCAACCTTGTATGAAGTTACAGTACCTATATCGTTGACCAGGGTGGCCTGACCGTTGTTGCTCTTAAGTTTCTCGTTGTTGCCACTCACCACATTGAGATGCTGTATAGTGTGGTCGTTGATTTCGGACTGTAGTGGTGTAGTATTATTGTAATAGGTGTATCCGTAGTTAACGTTTCCCTCGGTATATTTTACAGGGTTTGCGGGCACGTCTACAGGCACGAAGCGATTAGCGTAATATGCCCAGAAGGGGTCTTCAAGAAAATCTTCCAACACTTCGCGGCCCACAAGAATCTGTAGTTTTGTGGTATCACAGTCGGCAAAGAGGTTACGGCCCGACAGCACAAAATTGTCTGGAGTAAGAGCCACCTTGCCACCCGAACGTTTGCTGGAGAGTACCAGGTCTACTGTTTGTAGGTTGGTACATCCGGCAAAGCAAGAGTCTGGCAATACAAGCTGCATCGACGACAGAGACTGATAGGTATCTGGACGGTCGTAGAACTCTACTTTCTTAAGTTTCGTCTTGTTACGGAAGGCCTGGCTACCCACGGCTATAGTATGATAGTCATCAGTGCCTGTACCTATATCATTATATATACGGGCCGTCTCAACATCGTCGTCCACTTTGCTGAGATACATCCGCGGGATATTGGTGCGCTGCTGGGTGTAGTACATACCAAGACCATTGCTACGACTTATAGTAGCACGCTTATATATACGCTCTATGCGGTGAGACAGATAGTCAAGGCGGTTAGACATAGAGTTGCGTACAGCATACTCTATGGTATTGTATGCCTGATACGATGTAGCCTCCATTACAGCACCTGTAAGTACCTGCAGGTATAGGTTAGGTATGGCCAATATGGTATAATAATAGGCATACGAACCCGCCAAGCCTTCTGCCAGTGCCTGTATATCCGATGTTGTCATACCCGAACCATCATTGGTTTGAGTGGCCGACTGGTATTGCAAAGCTCCTATCTTGGTAAATGTCATAGCCGTAGAAACTGCGTTGGCCACGTACCAGGCTGTCAATGCCGTCTGGTCTATTACGCTCAAGCCTATGGTAGAGATAGACGTACCTATAAGATAGGCCAAATGCAACCCTGTATATACATACGAGAGCTGAAGGCTCGACATAGTAGATGTGGGTATAGTGTTGAGCGAATTGGCTGCATAATCATAGGTAAGTCCTTCGAGTTTTTTGGCCGACTTTGCAGTAGGCATATATTCTGAAGCCACTATATACTTGGCATACTGGCACCAGTTGGCATCAAGAAGATATTCGTTGTAATACTCTGGAGACACTACAATACGAAAATCGGAGCTAACACCATCAAACACGTTTTCGCCAATAAATATCTCAGAAGGTTTGAGAGCGTAGTACCGGTTGTTGTCATCGGTCTGCAGATAATAGAGGTTAAGTTCCTTAAGGTTCTTACATCCCTGGAAAGCTCCGCTGGGGATGAAGAGCGAAATCATAGTGTTGGCATTGCTTACATTGCTTGCGCAGTCTTCGAACACTATTTTCTTTATGTTCTCGTTATTGCGGAAACTGGTAGGACTTACAGAGATAGTCTTGTAGTTATAGTAAGAACCTATATCGTTATACAGACGCAGTTCGCCATCTTTCTTGTTGATGGCATCGTTGTCTACACCATTAGCATATACATAATATATGGTGTTGCTATTGCTTGCATCGAGTACATCATCAGCTTTGAAGTTCCTTATCTGACTTATATAAGGTACAAGCACAGACCTCATCTCTTCGGCGTTCTTGTTGGTGTAGTAGGTCTTGCCGTCGGAAGAGGTGTAGTAGGCATAATTTACACCGGCTTCAGTAAATGCCGTTACACTGAAGTCGGCCTCAACAAACAGGTCTTTATACTTACTCCATGCGGGATCTGTGCGGAACTCGTCCATCATAGGTCCGGGAATACGTATCTTAAGATTGGGACAACCATCGAACACGCCTTCGCCTATAGGCATCTCCTTGGCATGGATAGAGGTATAGTGCTGCTTGTTCTTGCTGGACGAGAGTACTACATCGAAGTATTCCAAATTCTTGCAGTTCTTGAAGGCCGAGTCGCCTATCTCTATGCCCAGGTCGTAATAAGAATAGCTGGCGTTGCTCATAATCTCTTCGAACACTACTTGCTTGATATTTTCGTTGTCCTTGAACGAACCGCCAAGAATCTTAGTAGTATTGTAATTATAGGTTTCGCCTATGTCTTTGTACACTTTCAGCACGCCACTGTTAGACTGTATCTTGCTGTTATCACATCCTACCACCTGTACCATCTGCACGTTTGATGACGAGTTTTCAAGCGTGGCTTTCTTAGTAAGTATGGTACCTGTAGCGTCGTGGTTGCGCTCATAGGCATACTTTACGCCTTCTTCGGTAAAGTCAACATCCTTGCGCATTGACGTGGTTGAAACGAAATGGTCTTTATACTGGCTCCACAGAGGGTCGTTGCAGAAGTCGGCGTAAAGGTCGGCATCAACATACACCTTGGCATTGGGGCAGTTTTTGAAAAGGTTTTTGCCAGTAGGATATACGTCGGTAGGACGGAGCATCATTACATGGTCTGTACCTGCATATACGGTATAACGCATGTATATAGTTTCGAAATTAGAGTCTAACGCACCGTCGCAGATACCTGTATGTATCCATTTGCAAGCCTCAGTACCGGCAATATTGCTGATACAGTCTATAAAATCAATACTCTTGGCCCCTTGCAGGTTTTGGATACTGTCTGTGGCATAGTCGTACTTGGTACCTATGTCGAATACTACATGGTGCAGACTCTGCGACTTGTCAGCGACACCTGTTACCATTACGCTTTCTATATTGTTGCTAATTTTTCCAGTCTTTTCGTATACCAGTCCGCCTTCGGTGTACCGGGTAAAGGTTCCGGCATTCTTGCTGCCGTTCTTTCCCCAGATAAGTCCGGTGTTTGAGTTGCCGTCGGTAACATGCACTGTAACCTGTCCATTGGTTTGAATGGCGTAGCAGTCTACAGCGGTGGTAGCATCGTCTATAATCTCACCAACAATACCGCCAACATAATCGTCGCCCCACACTGTAGATGGGCCCATAACATAGCAACTGGAGATGACTGCACCAGAATTGAGTTCACCAACAATACCGCCAACCTTTTTCTCCATGGCTTGTATTATTCCTTGGAACGAGCAGTGGCTTACCGTGGCGCCTACATCGGCCTTGCCGGCAATACCACCTACACATTTAGGCGAACCATTGGCTGTGCGTAGTAGATTACCTCCAGTAACATGACAGTTGTCTACTGAGGCCTTCTGCGTGGCCATACCCACCACAAAACCTAAGAAATCGTTATTAACGGTGTTAAGACTGGGGGCATTAAGCACAAGATTCTTGACCGCCGTACCTGCCTTAGAGATGTATCCAAAGAGACCGGCATACTCCTGGTCGGTTATGGAAAGACTGTCTATAGTGTAGTTCTGCCCATCGAACACACCCTGGTAGCCTCCGGCGCTTTCGCATCCGATAGGGGTGAAGGTGCCGGCCTGCGCCATGCTGATATTGTTCATCAGCCGGCCGTTAATCTTTATATCACCACCGTTTACCCTGTCACGGAAGAGCACAAGCTGAGCGGGGGTGTATATCTCGTATGCGCCGTTGTAAAGGTTTATTCCGTCAAGCAATTTCTCGTAGGCACATACGGTGTCCCATGTTCCTACCTTGTTAGCAGACACCTCTACCCCATTGGCAACGGTACAGTTTTTTATTGATGCAGCTATGGAACGATAAAATACCGCACCAGTTATACCGCCGGCATAACTATCGGCATATACTGCGGTTACACCGTCGCCTACCATCACACTGCAACTGTCTATTTCTGACAATGACACCGCACCGGCAATACCACCCACATAGTCTTTTACCGAACGTACAACGCCCGTAAAGGAACAGTTTACTACCTGACTCTCATTCTCCAGATAGCCGCACATGCCACCCACATAACTGGGATTTCTATATGTATCGAAATTAGTAAAGTCGAGGTTACCATTCTGCGTATGGCAGTTGCGGATAACAGACCCTTTGGCCTGGCCACATACACTACCTATACAACCATACACGCTGAGTGCGGTAGTTGATACCAATTCAACACCATCAATAACGGTATTCTCTATGGTGGCATTCTGAACATAGCCAAAAAGGCCGACATAGTTGTTTACCTTAAGTGTAAGACCATGTATTATGTGCCCATTGCCGTCGAACTTCCCTTTGAAAGGTATATCTGACGTACCGATAGGTTCCCAATATTCCTGATTGAGCGATGATAGATAGACATCGTTATATAACCGTCCGCAGATGGTATCATTACCAGCGCTTACCTGTTGAGCAAACCATAGCAAATCGTTTGCCTCAAACAACATGTAATACTTTCCGTCGGGGGCTTTTATGGCATCGGCCAAGACCCTGGAAGGGAATACTGCGAAAAGAATGGCAAATACTGAAATAATGCGTAGCAATGTGCTTTTACACATACTTTGTAGAATTATATTATTTGAAAGTTTTTCACCAACCATTGTATAATTGTATTATCTGCTATTTAGATAAAGAGTCTTTTAACTTGCAAAGTTACATAAACCATTAATTTTGAGCGGTTAAAATGCAATTTTTCTTCCACGCAGGGTTGATTTTTAACATTTGGCGTTGCTCACTTGAATATCAATACTTTTAAAGATAGCTATAACGTTGCCTCTTAAAGAGTTAGAAAGATTCTCGTTATAGGGTAGTTCTATAAATTACCACCCTATAAAAATAGCAGCAAAAACAAAATCCCTTAAAGCCCAGAAACAGGACCTTAAGGGATTTTGCTTTTGCATTCATTGGAGAATGCATTGCGGGTGTACGATTAGAACATCCGTGCTACACGCTCAATGCCTTCGGCCAGGGTATCAATCTCTTCGCAGGTATTGTATAGGCCGAAAGAAGCACGCACTGTACCAAGTATGCCTAAATGGTCTATAAGGGGCTGGGCACAATGATGACCAGTACGTACGGCTATGCCTAAACGGTCGAGCAGAGTACCCATATCCATGGGGTGAATGTTGCCCACAAGAAAACTTATCACAGCATCCTTGTCGGCAGAAGTTCCGAAGATACGCATATCAGGAATAGCCCCCAGTCTTTCCATGGCATAACGGGTAAGAGCACTTTCATGTTCGCGAATATTTTCTATACCAAGGCTCTCCATATAATCTATAGCCGTGGCCAGTCCGTGGGTAGCTACATAATCGGGAGTTCCGGCCTCGAACTTAAGAGGTGGTCGCTCGAAGGTAGTATTGCTGAAGCTTACATGCTCTATCATTTCGCCGCCACCCTGGTATGGAGGAAGGCGATCAAGCCACTCCTCTTTACCGTAGAGCACGCCAACGCCGGTAGGTCCGTACATCTTATGACCGCTGAAGGCAAAGAAGTCACAGTCAATCTGCTGTACATCAATAGGGATATGCGGTGCACTCTGCGCCCCATCTATCATCACAGGTACATTATGGGCATGGGCTATACTAATAATCTTTTCTACGGGATTGACCGTTCCTAACACATTACTTACATGGCATACGCTTACGATACGAGTGCGGGGAGTGAAAAGCCGTTCGTATTGGTCTATCAGCAGTTCACCACGCTCGTTTATGGGTATCACCTTGAGCACTATGCCTCGCTTGCGGGCCTGTAACTGCCAGGGCACTATATTGGAGTGATGTTCCATTACAGACACTATCACTTCGTCGCCCTCTGACATAAAGGCATCTACAAACGACGAGGCCACAAGATTGAGCCCCTCGGTAGTGCCACGCGTGAATACTATCTCGGTCGAAGAACGGGCATTGATAAAGCGGCGCACCGTTTCGCGAGCAGCTTCGTGGAGTTCGGTGGCCTGCTGCGAGAGCCAATGCACGCCACGGTGTACATTGGAGTTTACGTTGAGATACTCGTTGCGCATGGCATCGAGTACACAGAGAGGTTTCTGGGTAGTTGCCCCATTATCCAAATAAATCAGGGGCTTGTCGTAAACGGTACGCGAGAGAATGGGAAAATCGGCGCGTACTTTATTGATATCATACATAGGCTTATTTGCAAAGTTTACAACCCTCACACTTATTGAGTTCGCCGCGGAATCGCTTCTCTACCAAGTAGTGCAGACGGTCTTTAAGCGGTTCCAAACGTATAGTGTCGATAACCTCGTTGACAAAAGCGAACTCGAGCAATAGCCGTGCCTCTTCAAAGTTTATACCCCGCTGCTGCATATAGAAGAGTGCGGCATCGTTGAGCTGGCCCACAGTACTGCCATGGGCACACTTTACATCGTCAGCATAAATCTCGAGCATGGGCTGGGTATACATACGAGCCTTACGTGAAGCGCAGAGGTTTTGGTTGGTTTCTTGCGACATGGTCTTCTGAGCACCATGGCGCACCAAGACTCGCCCAGCAAAAGCACCTACGGCTTCATCGTCGAGCACATATTTATAAAGTTCGTTGCTGGTACAATGGGCCGACTGGTGGTCTATAAGCGTATTGTTGTCTACACGTTGCGACTTGTCGGCTATCACGCATCCATTACAACTGCATTCGGCACCCTCGCCCTTGAAAGTAAGGTCTAACCGGTTTACAGTAATACCGTTGTGCAACGTTATCACGTTATGATTTACACGACTATTAGCCTGCTGCTCTATATATACATTGCTGGTACGGGTGTTACGTATATGCGTTTCTTCCATGCAGTATAGGTCAAGACTGGCATTCTCGCCTACATAGGCCTCTATCACTTGAGTAGCCAGGAAACGGCGGTCATCAGCAGCATGGTCACAGAAGAGGAAACGGGCCTCAGCACCTTGATCAAGTACAATAAGTACACGGCGGTTAACCATAAGGTCTACATCAGCCCGCAAGATATTAATAATCTGCACCGGCCGCTCCATACGCACGTTTTTGGGTACATAAATAAACAGACCATCCTGAGTCAACATGGTATTGAGTGCTACCAGCGCATCGCCTTCCGTTTTGGCCAGTCTGCCGTAGTAGCGCTGCACCATTTCGGGATGCTCGGCAGCAACCTTACAAAGCGAATCTATGATTACACCATCGGGCAACTTGGCCTGTGGCAACTGGCGTGAACAAAAACTGTCGTTGATTACAAAATAGAGTGAAGTGCTAAGGTTGGGCACGTCACAATGAAAAACATCATAGGGATTGAAGGGTATATCAAGCCGGTTGAGGTTAAGACCATAGTCTGGCTCAAACAGCTTGGATATATCGGTATATTTGTATCGCTCTACCCTGCGTGTAGGAAATCCCATCCGGCAGAAATCGGCAAAAGCCTTGCTGCGCAATCCGTTCATAACGGGAGCAGAATGAGAATTGATAATATCGGCACACCTGGTATATAAGTCGATATATTGTTGTTCGCTATTCATATATGTCTATATATAATAAAGGTGGTGCGAAGTTACTCTTCTACTTCTGCCTTGATCCAGTCGTATCCGCGCTGTTCTATCTCTTTGGCCAGTTCCGGACCGGCGGTTTTTACTATGCGCCCTTTATAGAGTACATGTACCACACTGGGCTTAATCATGTCAAGCAGTCGCTCGTAGTGGGTAATTACAATGGCCGAGGTCTCTGCGGTATGCATCTTATTAACACCGTCGGCAACGATGCGCATGGCATCAACGTCCAAGCCCGAATCGGTTTCGTCGAGTATACTCAACTTGGGTTCAAGCATTGCCATTTGAAATATTTCGTTGCGCTTCTTCTCTCCTCCAGAGAAACCTTCGTTTACACTACGGTGAGAGAGTTTACTGTCAAGGTCTACTATCTTTCGTTTTTCACGCATAAGTTTGATAAACTCGCTGGCATTGAGCTGTTCTAATCCCTGGTATTCGCGTTTTGCATTGACGGCGGCTTTCATAAAGTTAGTCATCGATACGCCTGGAATCTCTACCGGATATTGGAACGAGAGGAACAACCCCTCACGGGCACGGTCTTCGGGTTTCATGGCAAGTAGGTTTTTGCCATTGAATATCGCCTCGCCTTCAGTTACGGTATAGAGCGGATTGCCAGTAAGCACTGCGCTAAGCGTAGATTTGCCTGAGCCGTTTGGGCCCATTATGGCATGTATCTCGCCGTCGGCAATGGTAAGGTCAACACCTCTTAATATCTCTTTTCCTGCAATGGTAGCATGCAGATTTCTTACCTCTAACATATCTATAATTATATCTATATTTCTATTAATAGTTATCTATTATTCCACGAAACAGGGAACGGCCATTGCCCGCTGTAAAATGAAAGGGAAAGTCTACCTTAAGTCCTACGGATACAAGAGCAGCCACAACCATAAACATTGTCAATATCTTCCTATACATTCTATTATCCTACAGTTCCTTCGAGTGATACACTAAGTAGTTTCTGTGCTTCTACGGCAAACTCCATAGGCAGTTTGTTAAGCACTTCCTTGGCATAGCCGTTTACTATAAGACCCACAGCCTGCTCGGTAGGAATACCACGCTGGTTGCAATAAAACAACTGGTCTTCAGATATCTTTGAGGTGGTGGCTTCGTGCTCAACTATAGCCGTATCGTTATGGATATCCATGTAGGGAAATGTATGGGCACCGCAATCAGAGCCAAGCAACAACGAGTCGCACGAACTATAATTACGGGCATTGTCGGCATTGCTTGTTGCGCGCACTAGTCCACGATAAGAGTTTTGGCTGTGGCCAGCCGATATACCTTTTGAGATAATAGTACTCTTGGTATTCTTCCCCATATGTATCATCTTGGTTCCAGTGTCTGCTTCCTGATAGTGATTGGTAACCGCTACCGAGTAGAATTCGGCCTGAGAATTGTCGCCCCGGAGCACACACGATGGGTATTTCCATGTGATGGCAGACCCCGTCTCTACCTGAGTCCAACTAAGTTTTGAGTTAACTCCGCGCAGATCGCCGCGCTTGGTTACCAGGTTAAGCACACCTCCCTTGCCGTTCTCGTCACCAGGATACCAGTTCTGTACGGTAGAATATTTCACCTCAGCATTATCCTTCACTATAATTTCTACAATAGCGGCATGCAGTTGGTTCTCATCACGCATAGGAGCAGTACAGCCCTCCAGGTAGGAAACATAACTATCGTCTTCGGCCACAATGAGCGTGCGCTCAAACTGACCAGTATTGCGGGCATTGATACGAAAATAGCTGCTCAACTCCATAGGACAGCGCACTCCTTGGGGAATATACACAAATGAGCCATCGCTAAACACAGCACTGTTGAGTGCCGCAAAGAAATTGTCACGATAGGGAACTACAGAACCTAAATATTCGCGTACCAGGCCGGGATGTTCTTTCACCGCTTCGCCGATACTGCAGAATATCACTCCCTTCTCGCGTAACTGCTCCTTAAAGGTGGTCTTAACCGATACCGAGTCCATAATGGCATCTACTGCAGTACCGCTCAACGCCAACCGTTCTTCAAGAGGAATGCCCAGCTTGTCGAATGTTTTCTCTAACTCGGGGTCTATCTTGTTGTCTTTTGTCTTTTGAGCCAAAGGATCAGCATAATAAGATATGGCCTGGTAGTCTATCTCTGGCAAATGCACATGCCCCCATGTAGGCTGCTTTTGGGTAAGCCAATAGTGAAAGGCCTTCAACCTGAAATCTAAAAGCCATTCGGGCTCTCCTTTTTTTTGGGATATCAGTCGCACCACATCCTCGTTGAGCCCTTTGTCTATAATATCTGTATGTACATTGGTGGTAAACCCGAACTCATATTTTTGGTCGGCCACCTGTCTTACAAATTCGTTTTTCTTTTTGTCTGTCATTTCTTGTTTATATATCCATGACACTGCGAGTAGTCACCACGGGCGAAAGCCCTACGGTAACACTCTGTTGTATTAACCATGATAGTGACATCCTCTTTTGTAAACAGGATGCCACTACCTATATTCCGCTTTATAGCCTTATTGTCAACAGTATGGCTATCCTGCCGGTATCAGAGTTTCTGCTCTACTTCTATTTCGGTAAAGGTTTCAAGTATGTCGCCCTCCAATATGTCGTTATAGTTAACCAGGCTTATACCACATTCCATGCCTGTAGGCACTTCCTTTACATCGTCCTTATAGCGTTTGAGCGAATCGATAGGTGCAGTCTTTACTACAATACCGTCGCGTATAACACGAACCTTATCCTTGCTATGTACCTTGCCTTCTACTACCAAGCATCCAGCTACGGCTCCTACCTTGGATATCTTGTAAACCTGCCTTACCTCTACCTGACCGGTTACTATTTCTTTCTTCACCTTGTCAAGCATACCCTGCATGGCCGACTTCACATCGTCCAGGGCATCGTAGATTACCGAATAAGTGTTGATTTCTACACCTTCCTGGTCGGCCAGTTTACGGGCTGCTGCCGATGGGCGAACCTGGAAGCCTACGATAATGGCATCAGATGCATCGGCAAGAGTTACATCGCTCTCTGATATCTGTCCTACGGCCTTGTGGATAACGTTGACGTTGATCTTCTCTGTCGAAAGTTTGAGGAACGAGTCGCTAAGTGCCTCTATACTTCCGTCGGTATCACCCTTGACAATAATATTGAGCTCTTTGAACGAGCCGAGGGCTATACGGTGTGATATATCATCGAGCGACAAACGCTTCTGGGTACGCAGTCCCTGTTCGCGTTGCAACTGTTCGCGCTTGTTGGCGATCTCGCGTACCTCCTGTTCAGAATCAAGTACATGGAACGCATCACCGGCAGTAGGAGCACCGTTCAGACCCAAAATAATGGCTGGCTCTGCGGGTTTAGCACTGTCTATACGCTGGTTACGCTCGTTGAACATAGCTTTGATACGCCCCCAACTGGTACCGGCTATTACATAGTCGCCTACCTTGAGTGTACCGTTGCTCACCAATACCGTGCTCACATAACCGCGACCTTTGTCAAGCGACGATTCTATAATTGTTCCCACAGCCTTGCGGTTGGGGTTGGCCTTGAGATCCAGCATATCGGCTTCAAGCAAAACCTTTTCCATCAGTTCTTCTACACCGATACCCTTCTTGGCACTTATCTCCTGACACTGGTACTTTCCACCCCACTCTTCTACCAACAAGTTCATATTGGCCAAGTCTTCGCGTATCTTATCTGGATTGGCTCCGGGCTTATCTATCTTGTTGATGGCAAACACCATTGGCACTCCGGCAGCCTGAGCATGGGCGATAGCCTCTTTGGTAGTAGGCATCACCGAGTCGTCGGCGGCAATAATGATAATAGCAATATCGGTAACTTGGGCACCGCGGGCACGCATTGCCGTAAAGGCTTCGTGACCAGGCGTATCAAGGAATGTTACCTTGCGGTCGTTTTTCAGCGTTACGCTATAGGCTCCTATGTGCTGGGTAATACCTCCAGCCTCACCGGCTATCACATTGGTATTGCGTATGTGGTCCAACAACGAAGTCTTTCCGTGGTCTACATGTCCCATTACAGTTACAATAGGCGCTCTCGAAACGAGATCGGCCTCATCGTCTTCCTCTACACTTACGGCTTCTTGTACCTCAGCACTTACATATTCGGTTTTGAAACCGAACTCTTCGGCTACCAAATTGATGGTTTCTGCATCAAGTCGCTGGTTGATTGACACCATAATACCTACACCCATCAAGGTAGAGATAACCTGGTTTACACCCACATTCATCATGGTTGCCAGTTCGCTTACCGTAACAAATTCTGTTAGCTTCAGTGTCTTGCTTTCCTTGCGTTCTGCATTGGCTTCCTGCGACAGTTTTTCCTGTACGGCCTCGCGCTTTTCCTTGCGGTATTTGGCACCCTTCTTATTTTGGTTCTTGCTAGTAAGTCGAGCCAGTGTCTCTTTTACCTGGCGTGCCACGGCTTCATCGTCTACCTCTAGAGGTTTCTGGTTGTGCTTACGGTTTTTGTTGTTTTTGCCGTTGCCGTTGCCGTTGTTATTATTGTTATTGTTCTTTTTCTTGTTGCGGTTATTGTTGCTGTTGTTTTCAGCCTCGGCATTAATATCCACACGCTCTTTGCCTATACGTTGGCGTTTCTTCTTCTCGCCGTTCTTTTGCTGGGCTTTCTCTTCACGCTCCTTGCGCTTCTCTTCCTTTGATTTCTTCTTCGGACGAGTGCTTTGGTTTATAGCATCAAGGTCTATCTTGCCCAGTACATTTACTTTGGGAGCATTAGATATCTTGGTCTCGGTCTTCAGCTTAAACACGCCCGAAGCCTGGTTTTCTGTTCCGGCCTTTTCTTCCTTCTTGGGGGCTTCACTGGCCTTTACAGTTTCCTCTTTTTTCTCCACTACAGCAACAGGGGCTTTTTCCTCTACTTTCTGAGGCTCTTTTACCTCTGCTTTAGTCTCTTTAGGCGCTTCTACTTTAACTTCGGGTTTGGTCTCTTCCGATTTCAGACTTACGGCAGCAGTCTTACTTTCTGTTTTTTCAGAGGCTGGAGTAGCAGCAGGCGTCGCCGCTTTCGGCTTTTTGTTAAGACTGTCAAGGTCTATCTTGCCAATCACGTTGAATTTCTGCGTCTTCGATGTCACCTGTGTTTCGGCAGACTTTTGCTTCTTTTCTTCAGCATTCTGCTTCTTGTCCTGTTGCTTCTTTTGCGACATCTGTTCGGCCTTGTTTCTTACGTCAGCATCTTGCTTGAACGCTTCGAGAAGAGCTTTGTACTGTTCATCGTTCAACTTGAAGCTGGGTTCCGATTTCACCTCGCCCAGTTCCTTTCTCTTCTCCAGGAACTCCACTGCCGTTTGGAGTCCAATGTTCAGTTCTCTTAATGCTTTATTTAATCTGATACTCATTAATTACCTCTTTTCTTTCTTGATTGTTGTCTATTATTGTTCAAACTCAGCGCGTAGCACTTCAAGCATATGGTCTACCGTTTCTTCTTCCAAATCGGCTTTCTCTATCAGCATCTCACGCGGAGCTGCTATTACCCGTTTGGCGGTATCCAAACCAAGAGCTTTAACTGCATCTATAACCCACTGATCTATTTCGTCTGCAAATTCATCCAGATAGATGTCTTCCTCTTCCTCGTTTCCAGTAACATCGCGGAATACATCTATAGTATATTCGGTAAGTAGCGAGGCCAGTTTGATATTCATACCACCACGACCAATGGCCAGACTTACCTCTTCGGGTTGCAGATAAACCTCCGCCTTGTGCTCTTCCTCGTTTACACTGATACTGTTGATACGTGCGGGGCTCAGTGCGCGCTGGATGTAGAGTTTGGTATTGGCTGTCCAGTTTATCACATCTATATTCTCGTTGCCCAACTCGTGTACTATTCCGTGTACGCGGCTACCCTTTACACCTACGCAGGCTCCTACGGGGTCTATGCGGTCGTCAAAGCTTTCTACGGCCACCTTGGCACGTTCTCCGGGCATACGAGCTATCTTCTTGATAACTATCAGTCCGTCGGCTATTTCCGGTACTTCGGCCTCAAGCAGACGCTCCAGGAATTTCGGACTTGTACGACTAAGTATTATCTTGGGGTTGTTGTTTACATTGGTTACACGCTCTATCACGGCGCGAATGGTTTCGCCCTTGCGGTATACGTCAGAGGGTATCTGCTCTGTCTTGGGCAGTATCAGCTCGTTGTTCTCATCGTCTACCAATAGTACCTCGCGCTTCCATATCTGGTACACTTCGGCAGAGATTACCTGTCCTTCGCGGTCTTTGTACTTGTTATAGAGCGAATCGTGTTCCAGCTCCAGTATCTTCGAGGCCAGCGTCTGGCGCAGGGTAAGTATGGCACGACGGCCGAACTTGGCAAAGTCTACCCGCTCTGATACATCCTCACCTACCTCATAGTCGGGCTCTATCTTGCGAGCGTCGGTCAGACTTATCTCCTTGTTCTCGTCCTGCACCTCGCCGTCGTCTACTACTACACGGTTACGGTAAATCTCAAAGTCACCCTTATCGGGGTTTACTATCACGTCAAAGTTTTCGTCGCTGCCATATATCTTGGCCAGCACGTTGCGAAAACTCTCTTCGAGTACGCTCACCAGCGTGGTGCGGTCTATATTCTTGGTATCCTTGAACTCTTTAAAGGTGTCAGTCATACTGATTGTCACCTCGTTTGTTTTCTTTGCTGCCATAGCTTATTTGAAACTTATTAAGTATTTAGTATATTTCACTTTATCCATCTGGTAGTAGTGGTCTACATCCATAAGCTGCGGACGCTTCTTGCCCTCAACCTTTACTTTTTCGCTTACACTTACTACAAAGTCATTGCCATCTACGCTCTTCAGTATGCCTTTAACCTTTACGCCATCGGCATCGAGCACCTCCACAGCCTCACCTATAAAGTTGATGTACTGTTGGGCAACCTTGAAGGGCTGACCCAAACCGGCCGAACCTACCTCGAGTTCATAGTCTTCCTCGTCACGGCTCAGATGGTCTTCTATAAACTTACTCAACTCTACGCAGTCTTCTATCCACACACCATCGGCATGGTCTATCTCTACCACTATTCGGTTGTCTGTACTAATCTCAATGTCCACGAGGAAGTACTCCTTGTCTTTAAGCCATTCCTCAACTACGCTTTTTACAACGTTCTTGTCTATCATACGTTAACTATTAAAAAATGAGGAACTCCGCCGGAGCCCCTCATTCCACTGAACACTGCAAAGTTACACATATTTCACAAACTCTGCAAATGTTTTTGTTTGTTTTTCACTACAATTCGTCATTTTGCTTTATACCAGCCCGCACGATGACACGCCCAACGTGGTGGCCAGGGCCGTAAGCATAGACAGTATTACCTGTATTATCATTTTCCATTTATCCTGTTTCATTGTTGTTATCCTTTCTTTTTTAAGGGGTGATTGGTAGAATACCTCACCTCGATGTGTTTTTCTTGAAGCATCGGGCCGTCATGCCCCCGTTGCCGGCTTACGGCGGGCATGGCGTAACCTCATGGTTGCTGTCGCTTTTTAGAATCTCTCTTTACAATTCATTGGTATCATCATCGTCTTCCTCTACACTGTAGGTAGTCATCTCCGATATGTTGGCCACTTGCTTCAACTGTGCCTTGGTAAACTGGCCGGTAGCGCGGGCTCTCAGCTTGAATGCCTCTATGTTACTGTTGGCCTTGAACTCTGATGGCTTAGCGGCAGGCTTGCTTACTATACCCAGCGAGAATATGGCCAAATTGTCCAACTTTACCGCAACACCGTTTAGGGCAAGTTCGTGTATACATATTACCATATCGGTAAGTATTCCCTTGATGGTTCCCTTTGAGAATGGGGTGTTGTGGGCGGCCATATGGGCAGCCAGACCTTCTATGTCCTTAGTTTCGTTTACATTAACATGGGCATACCAGCTACCCTTAAATGGTGAATTACTGCGAGTGTCCTTATACAATTTGTACTTCAACATAATAATTTAATTTTTTTGTTAGTTTGATATTTGTTTTGTTCTCTCTTGTCATCCGCTCCGGAACTTTTGACAATGCAAAGGTACCTACAACCAGCACTTCTTCCAAAAAACGCCGTTCCGTAACCTGTAAAAATCTGTTAACAAAACACCCTCTTTGTGTTAATGAATACTAACACCTACTACTATACCTACCGTAACGCCGTCTGTTTCAATCTCTATCGTTGCCAATATCGCCATGGTCGTATCAACGCCCAAATCTGCATTTACGGCGTATTCTTCAGCGATAAGTTGCAATAAAAGCGGCATTGCTATATAAAACACAAACTCAACTGCGACAATTAATAAAGCCGCCCTATATATAATATAAAGGTGTAGTACTACAAGATGAGTATCTTATAGAACCTTCCTTACATATTTTGATGGCAGATTTGCAAACATTTTCATAGAATATCTGACAAAAATGGAAACTTTTGAAAGATAGTTCACACCTTCTTCTTTCATTGAAATAAAAATTCTTATTTTTGTGCTACTAACATCAAATGATTTTCCATACACTGAATCAAAAAGATTTTGGTTTCTAAATACATAGAAGAAAATAGTAGCAAATAGAGCATTCATAATGTGGCGAGGTGAAATTAAGTAAGTATGAACGCAAAAGAACTAACAGAAAATACAGCACGGTTTTTAACCAATTACACAGAAACAACTTTTTTGTCTACTATTCAGACGAATTTGAGACATTGTAAGTCGTTTTATTTTTCCGTCAGCTTTATCAAAAAGGCAGGTTTGGTGCTATTGGCTAAAGATATCAAGGCTGCTGTGGAACGAGGCGCCAAAGGAAGACTCATTACATCTACCTACCAAAACTTTACAGATGTTGAATCATTGAATTTTTTCATGAACCTTGCGAAATTTCCCAATTTCGAATGTCATCTTGATGCCGAATGCTTCATGGACGAGAAGAACTATTCTACCAATGGATTTCATTCCAAGGGGTATATCTTCGAATGGAAAGATGGTGGAGTGGAGATGGTAATAGGTTCATCGAATATTACCCGTTATGCCTTGCTAAAAAACATAGAGTGGGATTTGGTTGTAAGTTGCGACAAAAATGCCAAGGTATATCAAGACGCGATGAAAGAGTTTGATTATCTGTGGAGAAATACTTACGAGTTGACCCAAGATAGGATTGCAAATTATGCCATGAGAATAAGCTTTGCCATTGAGCGTTGGGACATGGACTACGATATGGCAAATCCTGAAATTAAACCTAACTATATGCAGCGTAAAGCCCTCAGAGAACTGAATCGTTATCGCGCCATCGGACAAAATCGTTCATTGGTAATTTCAGCCACAGGTTCAGGAAAGACATATTTGGCAGCTTTTGATGCGCTCAATTTCAATCCCGATAAACTGCTCTACATTGTACACGAAGGCTCTATCTTAAAGAAGTCTTTGGAGACATTTCAAAAGGTGTTCGGTGGTACCAGGATGTGCGGCTTATATAATGGGGAGGCGAAAGAAACAGAGGCAGACTTCTTGTTCTCTACCAATGTTTCGATGTGTCGCTCTTTAGAACTTTTCGATAAAAAGGAATTCGACTATATCATTATTGACGAGTGCCACCATGCCGTGGCCGACAGTTACCGTAAGATTATAGAATATTTCGAGCCAGAGTTCTTGCTGGGATTAACGGCAACAGAAAATCGTATGGACAACCAAGATGTTGTAGAGATATTTGGAAACAACATTCCGTACGAACTGCGACTTCGCGATGCAATAATAAACGATTTGATAGTGCCATTTCATTATTATGGTATTCGTGACGAACTGGTTGACTATGGCTTGACTGCATCAGGCGAGCGTAGGTTGATTTCCCAAATTTCTACGCCCGAAAATTGCGAGTTTATCCATCATCAGATAGAAAAATATCGCATGAAAGATCAAAAGTTGAAGGCCTTGGCTTTCTGCCGAAATATACAACATGCAAGGATGATGGCCGACAATCTGAGTGATTATTACCATACGGCTTTCTTAAGTGGCAAAAATAAAACCGGCGAGCGTATTCGGGGCTACAATGATCTGCAAGATGAGAGAAAAGATTTGGAGATACTCTTTGCTGTTGATATTCTTAATGAGGGCGTGGATATTCCAGGAGTGAATATGGTGCTCTTCTTGCGCCCTACAGAATCAAGCACTATCTTCCTTCAACAATTGGGGCGAGGTCTTCGTAAATATAAGAACAAGCCTTACGTCACCATCCTTGATTTCATTGGCAACAGCTACAAGCGAAGTGTACATATCGCCTTGGCTTTGGGAAGCTTGTCACGAAATTCTATATTAGAGAAGAAGCTTCTGAAATTTATGGTGAGGAATGATTTCAAAACGTTAGGATTGGAAGATTATGGCGTGCAGATACATATAGACGACCTATCTAAAGAAGAAATTATAGACAAGATAGAAAACGAAAATTTCAATCGTATCAACTATCTTAAGATGGATTATCAGAACTTCAAGGCTTATCTCAAGTCGCCAAGTTACCCAAGTCATATTGAATATATGAATAGCGATTATGCCCCTAATCTATTGAAGTTTATGAAAATAAAAATTGGCGGCAAGAAAACTAATTCGTATTATGGATTCTTGAAGGGAATAGAAGAGACTTCTTTACCCGTTTTTACAGAGAAACAGGAAGCATGTATCAACTATCTTTCCAGTTTGCTACCATTGGTTAGGAAGCATGAGTATTTGGTGGTAAAGTATCTGCTTGAGGGGATTACTTACCTATCTGATTTGGAAAAGGCTATTAAAGAAGATATTCCTAAATATAAGCATGAACAATTGATGCATGCCTTGCAATTTATGGAAGAAGGTGGCGCTATCAAGATAAATGGTGAACTGGTAGACTTATGCGGTGAAAGAGAACAAGAGTTTGAAGAGTATTTGCAAGATTTGCTCAATTATGGTTTAACGCAGTTTTCCGCAAGATATACAGATAATGCAGAAGACTTTCTATTATGGCAAGATTACCGACAAGACCAAGTTCTCTTGAATATTTTGGAGAATCCAAAGCATAACCAGTATGGTACCTACTACAAGAATGGTAATATGTATATCTTTGCAGGACTAAAGAAAGATGCTACCCAACAGGAACACCTTAAATATAAAGATAAATTCTTGACAGCTGATGTTTTTCAATGGGAAAGTATTGCCCATATTTCTGACAAGGACGAAGCTTTGCAGAAAAATGCCAAAAAGGTACTCCTTTTCGTAAGAAAAGTAAGTGCAGAGAATGGTGTCACCCTGCCATATACCTATATAGGCACAGGGCATTTGGATAATCCCCGCAAAGGGGAAACAAACAATGGTTCTATCCTGTATGATATCCACATGGACCACTCTTTGCCCGATGACCTTCTGGAAGATTTTAAATGGATTGAATAAAAGATTCCTTATGGAAAAGAAAAGAATAGAAGTTGTAGCTGCCATTATCTGCGATGGCAACAAGATGTTTGCCACACAGCGAGGATATGGTGAATGGAAAGACTGGTGGGAATTTCCAGGCGGAAAGATAGAGGCTGCAGAAAATCCACAGGAAGCACTAAAACGCGAAATAAAGGAGGAACTTGCTACAGAAATAGAGGTTGGAGATTTAATTTCAACAGTAGATTATGAATATCCAAAGTTTCATCTTAAGATGCATTGCTTTCTTTGCAAGATGAAAAATGGCAACCTAACTCTCTTGGAACACGAGGCTGCCAAATGGCTTAACTTAGATACGTTAGATACTGTAAAATGGTTGCCCGCAGACGAGATTGTAGTAGAAGTTCTAAAAAGTCGTAACCCATAAGGGTGGTTCTATAAATTAGCTTTGCCGACTTTGGAATTATTTTCGAGAGCAAAGTGTAAGTGAACGAATGAGTTATGCGGGCATTCTTCGCAAAGCTCAGACCTTACATGGAAAGATTGAGTGAACAGGCACTTTGAACCGAAA
>CAVHVH010000007.1:23124-29520 GCA_963639385.1 Oscillospiraceae bacterium | reverse complement strand
CATTCTTTGTTGGGGAGTTGCGTTTTGTCATCTTTTGGTTTCTTTTCGGTTCAAAGTGTCAGTTCACTCAGTCATAATGCCAACATTGTTCTTTCGTTCACTTACACTTTGTCCTCTAAAATAATTCTAAATTGTTGTGCAAGAGAGAGCAGAGGCAAGCTTGCTTGACTTTGCCGAGCGTAGCCAACAATGCGTATGCAAATCTGACAAAGCTAATTTTTAGAACCACCCTTAAGACATAAAAAAGAGGATGTGCCTGTTTTGGCACATCCTCACTTGATAGGAGTTGATATGTTATAGTTTTATTCTGAGAACATGGTCACCTCAATGCGGTTGTTCTGGTTGAGCAGTTCGCGGGCCAATGTCTGAATGTCTTTGGCGGTAATGTTGTCTACCATCTTACAATAATCCCGGTCGAAGTCGGTATCATCATTAAGCTGGTGCCAGATAACATAGCTCCAGTAGTCGTTGGTGATGATCGTCTGGCCATACTGTTTGCGCAGATATTTCTTCACCTTGTCCATACTGCTGGCTACGGGACCCTGGTCGGCAATATTCTTAAGCTGTTTGTAGATGATGGGGTTCAGCTCAGCGTATCGCGTAGGGTCGCTCTTGTAAGAGATGCGTACCATGGCGTTAGGATTGTCGTCTTTCTCCAGGCTAAAGTCAACGCCTACACCATATGTGCCGCCCTTTTCCTCGCGTACAGAGTCGGTATAAGCTATTTGTAGTACACGGGTAAGCACATCAAGAGCCAGGTCGTTCTTAGGACTGAACGGTATGTTGCCGGTATAGAATATGGTAACGTTGGCAAGCGGTGTTTCCTGCTTGTGGGTAAACTTCACTACTTCATTTTTCTTCACAATCTGTGCTACGTTGGCTTTGTTGGCTTTTTCTGCTTTATATGTAGAGGGGAGAGTGGCCAGATACTGACAGAGCAATGGGCGTAACGTATCCATGTTGATTTTTCCTATGAATACAGTCTTGAAGTTGCTAGCATCGCTGAAACGCTCGCGGTATATCTGGAGTATGCGGTTGTAGTTGGCTTTCTTGGCAATCTCTTCAGTTATGGGAGCAGTACGTGGATTGTGCCCATAGACAATAGCCGTAAGAGAGTCGTTGTAAGCTACTTTTGAGCTGGCGTTACGGTTCTTGAGGAATGCAAGGTTACGGTTCATCATTGACTTGAAGGCTATGGTGTCTGTGCGTGGCGCGGTAAAGTATAGATGGGCCAGCTGGAGCATGGTCTCCAAATCTTTAACCGACGATGTACCCGTGATGCGCTGTCCTTCGCTACTTACAGCCGGTGCTAGTTTGAGCGATTTTCCAGCCAATGCCTTGCGCAGCTTTGTGGCAGGGAAACTACCTACTCCAGCCTCGGTAACGGCACTCGTAATGAACGAGAAATTAGGGATGTCGTCATTGCTATAGACCGATGTGCCTCCCTTTGCCTTCATACTCATAGTAATCTGGTCGGCCTGATAGTCGGTAGATTTTACATACACCTTCATGCCGTTGCTTAGGGTTATTTCTGTAAAGCCGAATTTGCCATAGGGCTTTTCAGATACAATCTTTCCTGGTGCAGGGAGAGTAGACATCAGTGTTTGAGGTATATCTTCTTCTTGATAAGCTGTGTATGCTTTTTGTTGCGCGGCAAGTACAGTGCTCTCTATCTCAGACTCTGATGGAAGGGTTACTCCCTCTTTGTCGGGACCGTACATTACAAATACCTGGTTGTTATCTGTTATTATGCCGGGAACTTGGGCGTTTACCTCGTCAAGGGTAACCTGGGTGGCAAACTGTTTTACCAACTGTAGCTTGTAGGCAGGGCTCAGAATTGGCTCGGCCTCTAAGAAGTTGCTTACACCCTGGCCAACGTAGTGAGAATTGCGGTAATCTTTCTCCATCTTTAGCTGGCGCTCGGCCATATTGAGATAGAGCTTCTTGGCGCGTTCTAATTCGCTTTGAGTAAAGCCATGCTGGCGGGCACGCTCCACTTCGCCTACGGCCACGGTTATACCTCCGAGTACATTGTCTTGCTTGCAGCCAATGCTCAGACTGAAAGCGTCTTTTGTGCGTGATACAAAGAACTCTCCGTTCTTTACAGTAGAATTCATGAAAGGCGGGTTAGCCTCTTGTTTCTTCTCAGAAAGTCGGGTGTTGAGCATATAAGTGATAAGACCACTGATATAATTATCGCGTTGATACTTTACGGTATTCTTTTCGTTATCAGAAGTGGTAGGGCTCTTCATATAGAGTGTTCCCAGTACAATGGGTTGTTCTTTGTCTTTCTCTATGGCCACAATCATCTTGGTGTTGTCGTTTACGGGGTAGTATATGCGCTCGGCAGGATTCTTGGCGGCCTTGATTTTACCGAAGAGCTTTTTAATTTTTTGCTCCATTTGGTCTACGTCAAAGTCGCCCACAACTACTATGGCCTGCAAATCGGGGCGATACCATTTTTCATAGTAGTCGCGCAAGTCCTTGTATGGAAAATTGTCAACAACATCCATACTGCCGATGGGCATACAGTCTTCGTACTTGCTTCCCTTGTATATCTTAGGGATGACATTCTCCATCATACGTTGTACGGCCATGCCCGTACGTCTACTGCGCCACTCTTCGTGAATAACACCGCGCTCTTTGTCTATTTCCTGGTCTTCTAAGAGTATATATCGGCTCCAGTCGTTGAGTACTAGCAGACAAGAGTCTATTATGCCTTCGCGGCTTATTGGGGCAGAGCCGATATGGTATACCGTTTGATCGACCGATGTATAGGCGTTGAGGTTAGCCCCGAACTTTACCCCTATGGTCTCGCACCAAGGCACAATGCCTAGGCGTTTGCCCTTTCCGGGGAAATGTTTGGTGCCGTTAAAGGCCATGTGCTCAAGAAAGTGAGCCAGTCCGCGCTGGCGTGGTTCTTCCTGAATAGAGCCTACGCGCTGTGCAATATAGAAATCGGCCAATCCGGCTTCTTTGGCGTTATGGCGAATGTAGTAGGTAAGGCCGTTCTTGAGTTTTCCCACGCGAAAAGAAGCATCCTGCTCCACTGTCTGGGCCGACAGAGAGGCAGGAAGCAGGGTGAGAAGGAACAAACCTATAAAGTGTTTCTTCATATTGTTTTATTTATAGATAATTTTTATTTCTGTAGATAGCTGGGTGTTACTCCCATATTGAAATCAGTGCTAGAGTTATTGGTGTCTACCCATTTACCGTTTTCCTGTTTGCGGATTACGGCTTTGCCGTAGCGTGTCTTGTCAGAACCGGTTGCGGCAACGTAGGCATATCCGGCATCGAGGGCCGATGATACCACATTCCACTGCCATGCGCTACTTGGGGCCAGGTTGACGGCATCGAGTATCCATGAGTTGGGCACTTTGTAACTGTTAATGCTCATTTCTTTGCCGTTGGCAGCAGTATATTTGGGCTGATAGAAATTGTCAGCCAAGTAGCTTTCTTTATCCTGACGCATCTTTGCTATAGCATAAGCCTTGCCGCCCTGATTGTGGAGCATAAGGATAGTTCTGGTATAGCAATACCATTTGTCAAGATTGGGAACATCGGGATTGTCGGTATCCTGTACTGAAGCAACCGCACTTTCATCGTAGATTTCATAGTCGGCGTTGCTCAAGTCGAAAGAGTTGGCGTTGGCCTCGGTATGATTTCTTGCGTTGACAGCAATGACAAGCGATTTGCCGGGGGCTACAGGTACGCTGGTTCCATTACCGGGAATTACATAGATGGCTTCTACAGACATGGCGTCGGCCATTACATCGGGGGTGTATTCGCGCTTAGAAGTAGTGAGGAAAGAAGACTCCAAAAAAGCAATGCTGTCAGCATAGAGTGTTACGTCAGAGTTGTTTGAGATTATTACATACTGGTCATATGAATACTGCTTCTCCTCGGGAGTCTGTGTTCCAGCGAAGAATAGCTCAGAGATAACGAATCCGCCCTTAGCTTCAAAGGTGTTTACGGCAACTTTTACGTTGGCGCTTCCAGATTTTACCGTTACATTTTCGCTCTGCTGGTCTACCTTTGCAGTACCTGCCACGCCGTCTTTAGTAAAGTTAAGGTCGCCCTTGACAGATACGTTGTAGGTACCTTCGGGAATGTCGCCAACCGAAGCAGTAAATGTGCCATTATTGTTGACAAATTGGTTTACCGTATAAGTGGTATTCGACTGTACATTGGTAAACACGGCCTCGGCGTTGACGAATTCAATATTGTCTATACCAAGAGGCATCTCTATGCTAAGCGTAGCAGGAGTAGTTACAGGACCGTCGTTGCTGTCGCTGCAGGATGCAAGCACTAAAACAGCAAGCATCATAATGCTTGTCAAGATTTTCTTTTTCATTGTTTTTTTATTATTTATTGTTTTATTAATGTGTCATATAGAACCTAAAATGTAACGCCAGCCGTGATCAATAGTACAGTTTGTCGTTCGCTCTCTGAACATGAAGTTACCCCGGCAGTTACTTCGGCAAAGAGGCCTAAGGGAGATGCGGTTAGGTTATAGTCGCCTCTGACATTAACTTTAGCATCGGTATAGCTGGCCTTGGCAAAACGGTATTTATAGTTTATCATCTCTATTATGCTCTTTGACATGTTGGCATACGGCATAACAATATTGTCATTGATACAGGCGTAATGGTTGGCTTCTGCACGTAGAGTAAGCGCCAGTCTGGTTGATACTTCTTTACTCCATTCGCCTTGTGCCGTAATATAGGCATGGGCATAGTTTAGCTTGCGCTCGGGGTAGGCATAACTTTCCCTGTGGTTCCGGTATCCGGCTTTGAGTGCTATTGTTTTTATCTGGCTACCCTTGGCGATGCCGTACATTCCACCTAGCGAAACATCGGTAAGCCAGTTCTTATACATAGTCAATGTGCCTATTACGGGATAGTATTGTGAGTCAGACTTTCCGGTTAGATTCTCGTCTCCGCAACGTTTGGTAAAGTTGAAATTGGTATGGATGCCCCATCGGTGTTCGCCGTTGTGTTTCCAGCCTAATGTAGTTTCAATATTGTTGTATATAAGGCGCGATAGGGGAACGGAGTTGGCACTGGTAAGCTGGCGTTCGTAGCTATTGCGACCGATATGCGCATAACCATATACACCACATTCATGGAGAGGCTCTACATTGAGTCCTACCCCAAAGCTTCCGCCTCGGTATGCCACTTCGGTCTGTTCTCCTGAAAAACGGCTATAGTCTGTGCCCAATCCAGTCATGTGATATTCGGGTAATTTGCCGAGTTCGTTGTAGAAGTCTACACTGTTGGTCTGTTTGTAAACAGATCCGTCAATAAAGATGCCCCAGTTGTATTCCCAAGTGGTTATGGATGCACCGCCCCGCAGAGAAAGTTCGGTAACTATTCCTCTCATGCGTGGGTCGTGGTCGCGGTATTCATGGTCAGCGCGTATTTTCATTTCGCCTCCTAAGCGAATATGTTTTAATTTGGTTGAATATCCGCCAGAGAAAGTATAGCGCTCGCGGTGGGTATCACCTCCTAAGGTGTCGGCCATTATATAGGGTGCGAGCAAGTTGTAATCGGATGTTGAATTCCAGCAAATGTTGCGTTGAGTACCAGTAGTATAGGAAGCACTACCCCAAACCGCAGTATTGTTGTTCATGCGCAGATAACTATCTACAAACAGAGAACCAAGCGTGTGGCCGTTTCCGTTTTCCTGAACGAAAGCTTGTGACTGGTGCTGGTAATCGAGCCGCAGAGCCATTTGTGAATACGAACTGCTATAGGATACCCCCTTTAATGCGGGGTTGAGGCGTGCAGTTGAAGAAAGGTCGTTCCACATAGATAGATGCTCTACGCGAACCGTGTCGCGAGAGCCAGCAAAAAGCTGCATTGTGCCTATAAGGCATAAGGCAGCAGAGATTATGCCAGATTTGTAGTTTACAACCATATAATGTCAAGCGTTGCAGTGTTCATATTCTTTTCCTGTAATGCCAAATACTCTGTAGAAGCCCTAAACTGGCGTATGGCTACATTGCCACTGGCATCGTGATACTGTATAGAGCCTTCTACAAGTATAGAGTAGGCCCCTCTGAGTACTTGTACCTGAGCCACATTGCCACTGAAATCGGCAGAAGTAACTACCTGGTGAGTGTTTAGATTGGTAAGGGTGACTATTCCCTGTACTCGCTCAATAGTGATGTCGTTGCCGGCTTCAAGCGTAATGGCTGCGGTGGTAAAAATATCGTCTTCATCTTGATGGCAGGAAACTAGAAACATTCCCCATACAAGTGCGCATATCGTAAGTATCTTTCTCATATTTTTACATTCATTTCTAATCCGAAATAGGGTGTTACGTTTCTGCGAATGGTAACCCCATAGCTCTCATAGGATGGACTGTAGTCAAGCAGTTTGTTGCAGAATAGGG
>CAVHVH010000007.1:0-23114 GCA_963639385.1 Oscillospiraceae bacterium | reverse complement strand
GAATAGGGCTATGGTTATAGCATCGTTGAAAAGTTTCTTTGTGACCTTGAAATTGAGATTCATGGAGAAAGGAACTCTATACTTGGCGAAATTGCTGGCTGTATAGTTACGTATAAGGTATCGTAGATAGGTGTCGCTGGCATATTCGTCTTTCCATTCGTGCATTTCACCATTGCTATCCATGTAGCTTACAGGATAATTGCTGGTTTCGGCATTCTGGCGCATGGTGTACCAAAGACATTGGGCCGAAAGGGAGAAACCGAGCTTAAGCTTTGGAACATCAGTGTCAATGGTAAAATTGGTGTTCAGCATTTGGTTCTTACTTCCGCCGTTCTGGTCGTAGTAACCTACATATTGTATCTGTTTGCCTCCAAGCACAGTGCTTGGGCGGTAGGGCTCGAGTAATGAGTTACGGTAGATAGTGTAAAACCAGGCACCATTGATGGTGAGGCGAGACATGATGCGCTTGAAACGTTTAGTAGAGAACGTATATTCTAGACCTTGTTTCAAGGTTTGGCTACCATTGGTATACTGACTATAACTACGCAGGTCTGTGGTGAGCTCGTAAGGAAGATTCTCTAACGATGGTGGAGCTGACAGTGAATTGGCATCTATAGAAGAAACATCGTATTTCTTGTACGAATAGGGTGAATAGTAAGACTGGCTTCTGAAACCAGAAGTCATATTCTCACGGAAATAGGTAACAGAGAAGCGGTTCCCGCCGAGATTAAAGTCGGCAGTAACTTCCCATTTTAGGTTGCGAGCCGGTTTTAGACCATAGTTGGTGGGGTCGACAACGTATGTCATCACATTGATACGTCGATAATCTGCATTGGCATGATAATAACTGAGTTGAGCCAAATCAAGATAGACCGGGTCTGGGAACAACTGGCTTATGGTAGGCATTTTTGTATGTTCACCTACGCCTCCAGAAATACGTATGAAACTTGTTTTTCCAGCCAGTTTGAATTTTGGAAAAGTCCATCCGATATTTACGCGGGGGTCAAAATAGAACTTGCCGTGCATGGTGTATTGGTTGGGCAGATTAGGCATCTGAACAGCACGCACGCCAGCTACAATTTCTAACTTATTGCCTCCGATAAGGGTACTTATACTTTCTTCGGCAAAGATTCCCCATTGCCGGTTCGATGGAATGTCTGAAAGTTTGCGCTGGCGCAACGAGGCAGAAGTGGTGTATAGCGGGCGAGTGGCATCGAATATTTGTCCTTTGCCATAATTCTTGTCCATATTCCAGTCGGTACCTATCAAGAGATTGTTGGATATGGTCTGCGAAGGAACTCTGAATTTGGCCGTGGCTTTAGCAAATAGATTAAATGGTCGGCCGTCTACATCCTGCGAAGCCACATACTTGTAGGGTAGGATGAGACCATCGCTTTCGCCTGGTTGGGTGGTGGTTATGGCAGCAACCATTTGCGATAACTGCACCAGCTTGGTGCGTTGTATTAGGTCGTACTCGTAAGAAGAGGATAGGGTAGCTTCGAAATAACGGAACCATTTCTGCTTGTTCTTGGCAGAAAGGTTGAATTTGGCATTGAAAGCATATCGGTTATACTGCGACTTGTAAGTATCTATTGCCTGACTATTGAGGTCGGGGTCAGTCTTGTCGTTGTCAAAAGAACCTGTATAGTCAAGATTTGTCTTGAGACTCATATTGTAATTGTCCTTGTCCCATCCTTTGAAGAAACGGGCAGATAGACTTATTCTCTTGTAGTTCTCCAATCGGTTTCGGGGATCGGCTTTGGCATCCAGATAGTCGGCGCTGAGGTTGAGTGTCATGCGGAGAGGCTTCCACTCAAACCCTTTGGCAAGGTAAAATAGTTTGCTGCCCATATCGGCTTTTAAGCGGGCTTCCCATTTCTTGCCGCCGCGTTTACGCTCAATCTTTACCAATCCGCTGGTCAAATCGCCGTATTCTACCGAAGGTATGCCACGTACTACCTCGACACTCTCAATGTCGTCAGTAGATATAGAGCGCATGTCAACACCCGAATTAACGAAACTGCGCCCTTCGGTAGATGTTTCCCAGGCTCCTTTTACGGTCTGGCAGTTAGCATTGGTACTTATGGGGGCTCCGTCGACCATGAATGAAACACCCAAAGATGATGTGTTGTAACTGCTGGATATACCGGCTTCGCGTATACGGATAGTGTTAGGAGTATTTAGCGTGGGGTCTTGCGAGCGCCCACCAGGAAGAAGTTCAAGAAGGTCGGAAAAACTGGAGGGTTGCAGATGTTCCATAGCGTGCTTCTTGATGATGGAAGATGAAGTTAATCCGCGTGATTCTTGAGCGGTTACCACTACTTCGCTTATGGCTGATACATTTTGGCGTAATTTGTAAGTAGCTCCGTTGGTGAGTGCTGTAGTAAGCGGATTGTACCCAATGTAGGTGATAACTATTTTTGGGGATGCAGTTGCGGGGGCTGGAAGAATAAAAATACCTGTGGTGTCAGTTATTGCAATAATATTCTTGTTGCCCATCAAACTTATTGTTGCTCCAATGATGGGTTCTTGTGTGTCGTTGTCGATTACCTTTCCCGTATATGTTTGGGCTAAGACTTCGATGACAGAAATCAAGACAAAGAGTGTAGTTTGCAGTCTTTTCATCATCGATTTGCTCTATGCTTATTATTAAGGACATTTCTTAAAAATGTTGTCTTTAAGACTCCGTACATGTTTCTTTAAAGCAGGTTTATAGAGTTATACCTATATACTATATATTTATGTGCAAAGTTACTTATTGGCATTTCGCTATACAATACCCAAAAGTGGGTATTTATATAGTGCGTTTAGTAAAAATTTACAACAATTCAATATTGCAAAATGTTGTGTAGCAGTGTATTGCAAAGTATTAATAAAACTGTATATTTTGCAGTTTTTATGCAAAATACTTGTTCGGCGAGGATTTTTTTTGTAACTTTGTAGCCGATAATTGGAGTAAAGTCTACCCATTTTGTATTTTAGTGTAAGCTTGCTCCTAGTATTTACTGGCATCCAGATACGGTTTTTCTTTTTATTTTTATCGTGTCGCGGGTTTTTTCTTGTGTGTAACCCAGATGCCAAAAACAATAATATATGAGTTTAATAAAAAGAAGATTATTTTTATTATTGACATTGTGTGTGGCGTTTCCAATGGTGGTATCAGCAGGCGGGGCGCAGATAAAGAAAAAACGAGTGGATTGGAATTCGGTGATGGAAGCGATAATCCAGGTTGAAAGTGAAGGGAACGCAAGAGCTGTAAAAGGTAATTCGTGTGGAGCTATGCAGATAACGCCAGTGCTGGTGAAAGACTGTAACCGCATATTGCGTATGAGAGGCTCTGAAAAGCGTTATACATTGGCCGACAGATTTAGTGTAAGCAAATCGAAAGCCATGTTCTTGTTAATCCAGTCGTTCTATAATCCGCAGAATAATGTAGAACAAGCTATAAGAGCATGGAACGGTGGACAGAACTATACGGTTGCCGGCACTCAGGCATATTTTGAAAAGGTAAAGCGTTGTTTGTAGACAACTGTTGGAATTAGTTTTGTAGTTCGTAACCTTTTACTCTTATTTTGGTAAAAGCTATTTCTTACACACTTAATAGCAAAGTTAAAAAACGGGGGATAAACGGATTTGGTTCCGTTATCCCCCGTTGCTTATTAAGTTAGATTTTAGGGTGGTTCTCGGTATTGTAACCACCATTTGTACTCATTTAATTAATGTGTTGCATCTTTAGGCCAAGGCTATCCACTCGTAGATAAACGAGCAGACGCCAAACAATAATACTCCTGTGGTACATACCGCAAGTGCTAGCTTGGTGCTCGATGCACTTTGGAAAGTAGGTAGAGGATGCTCGTTGGGCTTGATGTACATGGCCTTGACGATAAGCAGATAGTAGTAAAGTGAGATTACCGTGTTAACCAATGCAACGAATACCACAATGTATGCCAGTGCGCCTGTAGTGGTGGCCAAGTCGGCTCCTCTGACGGCGGCCATAAATACGAAGAACTTTGAGAACATACCTGCGAATGGTGGGATGCCGCCTAATGAGAATAGGGCAAGGGTCATCAAGAACGCCAAACGGGGATTAGTCTTATACAAACCGTTGTAGCTCTCCATATCTACTACACCATTATTATGCTCCTCGATAGAGGATATAATGGTGAACACAGCCATGTTGGCTACTACATAGATAAGTACGTAGAAACTGAGTGCATATACAGATGTGGCTTGGTTGCCCACAATGGCCAATACTATATATCCAGCCTGTGAAATGGAACTGAAAGCCATAAAGCGTTTCAGATCGCTCTGATGGATAGCAAAGAGGTTGGCCACAGTAATAGACAATACAATGACGATATAGAGCATGTACTGCCAATATTCTGTCATGGGGGCAAATACTTTCATAAGTATAGTGCAGAGGGTAAAGGCTGCTGCTCCTTTAGATATTACCGACAGATAGCCTGTAACGGTTGTTGGTGCACCTTGATATGAGTCGGCAGTCCAAAAATGGAATGGCACGAGCGATATCTTGAAGCCCAAGCCGCTGATAAAGAATACCATACCAACGATGGTCAATGGTGTAGCCGAAATACGGGTTACCATATCGTCGAAGTAGAGTGTGCCCACGGCTCCATAGAGTAGGCTGATGCCGTATAGCATTACACCGCTAGAGAATGTGGCAGTGAGGATAAATTTGGCTCCAGCCTCAGCCGAATTGTGGCGATATTTATCAAAGGCTACCAAACAAGCCATTGGAACAGAGGCCATCTCTAAACCAAGGAAGAACAGAAGGAAGTGATTGGCACTTATCATCATGTTCATACCCAAAAGGGTTGCTATGGTAAGCAGGTAGAATTCGCCTTCTTTATAGAATGTGTCAGGACGGCGTATCCACTCGCGGCTCTGTACAAGCACGATGAGCGTGCCAAATGAAAGGATGCTCTTGATAATCCCTGTTGACGGGGTGGCATAATACATTCCGCCAAAGGTGGTAGCTGTTTCAACCGGACCAAGGTTTAGCAATGTGTGGGCCAGCATGAGTATGCATACAAGCGGGCTGAACCATGCACGAGGTGCCTTGAAAGTGGCACTAGACTGTATATCGGCCACACGGGGAGCAGTAAAGAAATCTGCAATGAAGACGATTACCAAAACGGCCATAAGGCTTACTTCTGGCATCATATTTAAAAATTGACTATAATCTATATTCATTTCTTTAAGATACTTAATCGTTAAACATTACAGTTACTGAGCTATAGCCACAAAGTTGCCGATATGCTGGATGATGGGGCCTACTGCATTATAGATGATATCTTGTGCCCAGAAAGGCGCAGTACCCAAACCGGCTACGCAGAATATCAAGCCGCCTACGGCTAAACGCTCGTCCCAAGTGGCATCGGTAAGTTTTAGGAACTCGGGGTTGGGTATTTTTTGGAACAATATCTTGCCCACAACGCGCAGAATATATACGGCTGTTACAACAATGGATGTGCAGGCCACGATAGTACATACGCGATGGAAGGTGTCGGCATTTTGGAACGAACCTACAAAGATGGTCATCTCGGCCACGAAGCCAGAGAAGCCAGGTAATCCTAGGTTGGCAAGACCAGCCACAACATACGAAACTGCTAGGAATGGAACTACCTTCATTAATCCGCCGAGATAGCGCACGTCACGTGTTCCAGCACGGTGGTAAATCATACCGATTACAGCAAAGAAGAGAGCTGTCATCAGTCCGTGTGATAACATCTGAATTACGGCACCTGTAATAGCGGTCTGTGTTACCATACATAGGGCGAAAAGCACCATGCCGCAGTGAGATACTGAACTATAGGCGTTGATATACTTCAAGTCGGTTTGTACACAAGCTGACAGTGCTCCGTAAACTACAGAGATTGTAGTGAGTATAAGGAACACTGGAGCCCAAGTTTCCAAGGCAGCAGGCATCAGATACATAGCAATTCTGAAACAACCGTAACCGCCAAGCTTCATCAGTACACCTGCATGCAGCATGGATACTGCGGTAGGCGCACTGGCATGACCGTCGGGCGACCATGTGTGGAATGGGAAGAGTGCTCCCAATACGCCAAAACCGATGAAAAGTAAGGGGAAGAATATGTTTTGTACATTCTCGGGTATGTTGGCCATGGCGGCAATCTCGTTGATGTTCATCGTGGTGGCTCCGCTAAAGAAATATATGGCAAGAATGCCGATGATAAGCAGTGCCGAACCGCCCATAAGCATCAGAGTAAGTTTCATGGCAGCATATTCTTTGGCACCTGTACCCCATACGCCAATAAGTAGGTACATAGGGATAAGGGCTACCTCGTAGAACATGAACATGGTGAACATGTCTACCGAGATGAAGAAGCCGAACACTCCAGTACTAAGTAGGGTGAACCAAAGGAAATATTCCTTGTGGTTAGACATGGCTTGCCATGAAGCGAATGTTCCAGTGAATACAATGATGGCTGACAGCAACAACATGACAACTGAGATTCCGTCGACACCTACACTATAGGCGATGTTGAGTGAAGGAAACCATGCCGCACTATAAGTGAACAGCATAGGGTCTGTATTGCCTGCGTGACGCATCTGTACAAAGGTAACGGTGAGCCAAATAGCCAAAACCAACAGGGCAGTGGCTCCTGTTACCATTACGCCGCGTACTTGAGCCAAGTTTTTGGAAAGCCAAAGCCCCAAAAGCATCAGTACGGGGATTACTACGAATAATGTTAATATACTCATAATGATAATGCTCTAAAGACAAAGAAGGATTAATGATATAGCTACGCTTCCTGTAATAAACCATACGGCATACTGGCGTACATCGCCACTCTGCCAAGGACGGATAGACTCACCAGCTTCCTGGGTTCCCCATGCCATGAAATTCATAGTGCCGTCGATAACTCGGCGGTCAAACCAAGCAATGGGTTTGGAGAAAATGCCGAAGACAATCTTGTGAGTGAAGAACTGCCATGCATCGTCAATGTAGAAACGATTAAGGGCAGCTTTGTGCAGTCCAGGCATACGCTTGGCCAGCGTATCAGCAAGAGGAGTCTTCTTAGGTGCGTACATATAGGTGGCAAGACCTATACCTATAAGAGCCACTATAATGCTAGTAGTTGCTACCTGGGCATTGATGTGGATATCGTAGCTTTGTCCGGTTGCTGAAACAAAGTTTCCAAAGGGTATCAGTCCAGCAACACATGATATGGCGGCAAGGAATACCAGTGGTCCCCACATTACAAAGGGAACTTCTTGTGGTTTTCTGCGATTCTCAGGGTCAAGTTCGTAATAGCTTTGTCCCCAAAATATTACATAGTACAAACGGAACATGTAAAATGCCGTCATGCCGGCTACAAGTGTCATGAAATAGCCCATAAAGGGAGAGAACTGGAAGCAGGCAGTTATAATCTCGTCTTTAGAGAAGAATCCTGCAAACGGGGGAATTCCAGCTATGGCCAAACATCCTATAAGGAAGCACACGTTGGTGATAGGCATATACTTGTGCAGACCACCCATATAATCTTTGAAATTGCTGCCTATGATAACAATGATAGCTCCTGAACAGAGGAACAACAAAGCCTTGAACATGGCATGGGTGAATAGGTGGAACATACCAGCCATATAGCCCAAGCCCCCTTCGTGGTTGTCAACAGCAGTGCATACGCCAAGAGCTACCAGCATATATGCTATCTGTGAGATTGTAGAGAATGCCAGTCCTCGCTTGATGTCGCGTTGGCAACATGCTACTGCTGCAGCATAGAAAGCTGTGAAAGCAGCGATATAAGCTACATAATGCAAGGCATTGGGAGCATAATTAACCCAAATAGGGAACAAACTTGCTACTTGATATACACCGGCCACAACCATTGTGGCAGCATGGATAAGTGCTGATACAGGGGTAGGACCTTCCATAGCATCGGGTAACCAAATGTGCAATGGGAACATAGCACTCTTGCCAGCACCTCCAATAAACATCAAGAATAGTGCGGTGGGCAGAATGAATGCAGCACCCGGAAGTGCAGACTGCAGATTTGGGTCGGCATTCAAGTCATAGTTGAAAGTACCTACATAGAAGCTATAGAATAGGATGCCGATAAGGAAAAACAAGTCGGCAAAGCGAGTAACGATAAATGCCTTCTTACTGGCATGTACTGCAGCATGCTTTGGATAGTAGAAGCCGATAAGTAGATAGGAACAAACACCTACCAACTCCCAAAATAGATACATCTGGAAAAGATTGGTGGCTACAACTAGTCCTAGCATAGACATTGTAAACAGGCTAAGATAAGCGTAGAAACGTTGGAAACCTTTTTCGTAACCTTCTACCTGGTAGTTCTCATCGCGCTCGGCCATATAGCCAAACGAGTAGATGTGAACCATAAAACTAACAGTGGTGATGACAATGAGCATCATCACGCTGATAGGCGTAAGGCGGAAGCCGATGTTGAACGTAAGTAACTCGCTGAACTTTAGCCATGAAAGGTTGAACACGGTAACGGTAGGGTAGAGGCCTGTGGCAGCATCTCTGCCTATAGCAAAGAAATACTGGTAGGCGGTATATACCGACATGGCGAATACGCATCCTAGCACAATGGTGCCGATGACACCCGCTACCTGCTTCTTCATCTTCATACCCGTAAGTCCCAACACGAGGAAACTCAGCAGAGGCAGAAGAAGTATTAAAAATGCATAACTGTACATAGTGTCTTAGAATTTCATGTTTTCGATACTGTTCACCTGATCACTGTGATAGTTGCGGTAAACATTGATAATAATGGCCAGTGCCACAGCTGTCTCAGCGGCACTTACGCCGATAGAGAACAAGGTAAAGAAGAAACCTTCCATCTGTCCAGGGAACAGAATGCGGTTCATTACTGCAAAGTTTAAGTCAACCGAGTTAAGTATCAACTCTACCGAAATGAGCATGGCCACGAGATTGCGGCGTGTTACGAATCCGAATACACCTATGAAGAATAGCAATGCGCTAAGTGTAAGGAAAAACTCTACAGGGATATTCATTTCTGATCCTCCTTTCTTGCTATCATAATGCCTCCGATGATACATGCCAGTAGGAAAACTGATATGAACTCAAAGGGTAATACATATTGGTATTTTTCAGAACCTACAAGGGCTGTACCGATGGTTTGCATGTTTACTTCGGTGTCTGCCATGCTAGCAGCCATGTCTATAAACTTGTTTTTAAGGGTTACGCCTAGAACGGTGGCTACTCCAAGCAGTGAAATGAGTAATCCGCCTATCAGTCTGCTACCTTTGAAGTGGTCTGTTTTTCCCTGCAGGGTACGCTTGTTTACCAATTGTATGGCAAATATGTACATTACAGTTATACCGCCTGCGTATACTGCTATTTGAGCTGCTCCAAGATAGGTATAGTCGAGCAGGAAATAGAGGCCTGCAATGCCGAAGAGTACAAAAAGCAGAAAGGTTGCTGAACGCATGATGCTTCGGGTCAATACACACATTATGGCTGAGCCAAGGATGACTACGGCCAAAATACAAAACATTACAATATTTGCCATAATCACTTGGTTTTAGTGTTGAACTTGCCTATTTCCAATGGGGCACCGCCGTTGATGATGTTGGGCAGTGAACCGCCTTTGTAAATCTCTTTGTCGAGATGGAATACGAGCTTGTCGCGGTCAAAGACAGCATTCTCAAAATCATTGACAAACTTGATGGCACCGAAGTTACATGCGTTTACACAGAGTTCGCAGAACATACAGTCTCCAAGATCGTATTGATAGTCTACGAGTTGGCGTTTCTTCTTGCCAGTTTCAGGGTCTTCCACCATCTCTGTAGTAATCTTGATGGTGTCGTTTGGACATGATTTCTCGCATAATGTACATCCCACGCATTTGTAGCTTTCGTCCTCGTTGCGTTCAAAAACCAAACGACCGCGGAAGCGGGGCGAAATGTGGAGTGTAGTCTTGCGGTTCTCAGGATATTGCTCGGTGCTCTTGGGTGTGAAGTACTCCTTCATGGTGGTCTTCATACCTATGGCCAGCGTTTTCACGCCATCGGCAATACCTTTGAAATATGAATTGTTAGACATACTTTGTTATTTATCTTGATTTTACGGTTTCTTGTTTTCTTTGGATTATCCGTGTATGCCCAGTGCTACGCATACGGTCATCAGTACAAGGATAACCAATGATAGTGGCATAAGATATTTCCATTCGAGGGCGAGTATTTGGTCTATACGCAGACGAGGGAACGTCCAACGTACCCACATCAGTATCCATACCAAAGCGAAGGTCTTGCCGAAGAACCAAATGAATCCAGGTATTAGGTTCATCAGATTGTCAAACCCCTCTATGCCTATATTTATGGGAGCCCATCCACCAAGGAATACGGTAGCGGCAATTCCGGAAATAACAAACAGATTGAGGTATTCGGCCAAATAGTAGAAGCCGAATCCCATACCAGAATATTCTGTGTGATATCCGGCTGTCAATTCGCTTTCAGCTTCAGCCAAGTCAAATGGACCACGGTTGGCTTCGGCATTGCCAGCCACGAGGAATACTAGAAATGCCAGTATTGCGGGTACGTGTCCTTTTACTACAAGCCAGTTCCATGGGCCTGTCTGAGCTTCAACAATACCACTCACCTGCATGGTACCTGTGAGTACTACAGCAGTGATGAGGCAGAGGCCGAGTGACATTTCGTATGATATCATCTGTACGGCTCCACGCATGGCTGATACTACAGAATATTTGTTGTTAGAACCCCATCCGGCAAGGAAAATTCCCAGTACGCCTATCGAACTGATAGCGGTAATTAGAAATACTCCTACGTTAAAGTCGAGTATGTTGGCACCATTGTTCCATGGCAAGAACGAGAATGTACCTACTGAAGCAATGATTACAAGGAAGGGGGCGATGTAGTAGAGCATTTTGTCGGCTCTGTCAACAACGAATATTTCCTTGATGAGCATCTTGAGCACATCTGCGAATACCTGGAAGATACCCCACGGGCCTACTCGCATGGGACCCAGTCGGCACTGGAAGTATGCACATACCTTGCGCTCCATAAAGATGAGCGCGATGGCTATTAGTGCATAGGCTATAAGTATGCCCACGCCCACAAGTACGCACTCTATCAGTATCGACCAAAAGTCGCCAAGCCCAAGTGTTTGGCGTAGCAGGTTGTCGATAGCGGTTGTTACTATACTAAAATCAAACATCTTTATGTTCTCTTTTTACTTATACATTATTATATTATTATCTGTCGAGGTCGGGAATGACGAAGTCGATAGCGGCTCCAGTAGTTATTAAGTCGGCTATCTTTTGTCCGCGAAGCATAGGGTCGAGGGCTCCTGTCAGTGACAATCCCATTGGACGCATCTTCATACGGTACGGCATCTTGTCGCCTCTTGAGTCAAGGTATACGCCAAACTCACCGCTTGCACCTTCTACAGAGAAGTACCATTGTCCCTCGGGGACTTTGATTATGGGCTTCTGCTTGATGTAGTATTCGCCTTCGGGTATGTTGTCTATCAGTTGCTCGATGATGTCAAGGCTCTGGTAGAGTTCCTTGATATGACAGTAATAGCGATCCATAGAGTCGCCGCCGTTCATGGTTATCTCTTTCCATTCTACCTTGTCGTACATGGCGTAGGGATGGCGTTTGCGGGTGTCGTTAGTCCATCCTGCAGCGCGTCCGGCCGGGCCAGTTACGGCGTAGTTTATACAGTTCTCTTTGTCCATCGGACCAACTCCTTCTAGACGGTTGTGAGTTATCACGTTGTCACCAAACACGTCGAGATATTCTTGTATCATCGGGCGCAGATAGGTGCAGAGCTTCTTCACGTTTTCTACAAAGTTGGGGTCGATATCGGCTTGCAGTCCGCCTATACGGTAGTAGTTCTGGATGAGTCGTCCACCAGTGGTTTCTTCCATTACGTTGAGTACGTGCTCGCGATCGCGCATGCAATAGAGGAATGCAGTGAGAGCTCCAAGGTCTTGGGCAGTACATCCTAGATACAACAAGTGCGAGTCGATACGTTGTAGTTCGTCCATAATGGTACGTATGTACTGTATGCGCTCGCTTAATTCTATCCCCATGGCTTCTTCTATGACGCCTACCAGTGCGTGACGGTGCATCATAGCCGATAGATAGTTCAAACGGTCAGTAAGGGCCAGCGTCTGTGGGTAGGTCATACTTTCCCACATCTTCTCAATACCGCGGTGTATATATCCTAAATGGGGGTATATGCGCTTTACGGTCTCTCCGTCTACCACTGTTTGCAGGCGTAGTACACCGTGGGTTGACGGGTGGTTAGGACCTATGTTGACAACATAGTCATCTTCTTCGAAGAGACGTTTTTCGGTGGCAGTAAGATGACCGTTTTTGTCCAAATTGTATTCTACCGTGAAGTCTGTTTCTGGTTCATCGGTACAGGGGAACTGGTTGGCTTCAGGACTCATATCGAAGTCCTTGCGCAGTGGATACCCTTTGAAATCGGTACGTAGGAAGAGACGGCGCATATCAGGGTGTCCTAGGAACTTGATGCCAACGAAATCGTAGACTTCACGTTCTAGTAGGTCGGCAACTTTCCATAGGCCTGTTACAGTGTGTATTACGTCGCTTCCATCTACCTTCTTGGCTATGGTTCTTACAGAGCATCGCTCGGCGGTGTCTGTATTCTCAAGTATGTAGATACATCCGAGTCCTTCCTCACCGAAGTCTTCGCCGATGATGGTAACAAGGTAGTCGAAATGTTTCTCGTTCTTCAGCTTAGCCATCTCTGTGGCAAAGTTGTCAAAACTCAGTTCAATATTATTCAGCTTCATATTCTTATACCTTATTATATATTATTCAGCAAGTCCTTTTTGAGGGTCGAAGTCGGCGGGAACATCTGTTACGATAATAGGCTTCTTCTTGCCCAATAGATTGGCATCGGCCAAATTCTCGTTGCTCAGTCCGTGCAGTCCGCCCTGGCTCATAGAGAGGTTTTTCTCTTCGTTATTCATTTTGTGGTTGGCTCCACCGAAGAATTTTTCTACTTTCACTTTGCGTTGCAGTTGCATCATTCCGTAGAGTATAGCTTCTGGACGTGGAGGACATCCAGGAATGAATACGTCTACGGGTACAAGTTCGTTGATGCCTCGTACTACGTTGTAGCTCTTCTTGAACGGACCGCCGCTAATGGTACATCCGCCTACGGCTACTACATACTTAGGTTCGGCCATTTCATCGTAAAGACGCTTGAATACGGGAGCCATTTTGTTGGTTATTGTTCCAGCACACATAATAAGGTCGGCCTGGCGTGGTGAATTTCGGGTTACCTCGAAGCCAAAGCGTGAGAAATCGTAACGGGCGCATCCTACGGCCATGAACTCGATACCGCAACACGATGTACCGAAGGTAAGTGACCAAAGCGAATTGCTGCGCCCCCAGTTGATGGCTGCATCGAGCGAGCTTACTACGACGTTGGCTCCACCTTGGTTTAGCTCGGCGGCAATCTTCTCTAGGGTGTCGTTGTCCTTAAACTCTTCGTAAGGGATACTCTTGATAGAGGCTCTGTTTTTTACTTCCATTCCAACGCTCCTTTCCGCCAGGCGTAAGCCAAGCCAAATACCAATACCAATAGGAAGAAACTAATGCTCACGAGAGCTAAACTTCCAAACTGCTTTACGACTACAGCCCAAGGGTAGAGCAGCATGGTCTCTATATCGAACATTAGGAAAAGGATGGCAAAGAGATAGTAGCCTATATGCGAGGGCAGCCATGAACTGCCGCGCGTGGGGATACCACACTCAAAGGGCTCACCTTTTACCGGGTTGTACGAACGGGGACCGATAAGCTTGGCAATGACGTATGCCGCCACCACCAGGGTTACAGCCGTTAGCATAACGGTAATCAACAAAGTGAAATTCATAAAAATTATAACGTTATTAATAAATATTTCTGCGCAGAGGGCGTTTTGCCACTTACGGTTTGCAAAGTTACTGCTTTTTTTTATAACATTGGTCAATAGCAAGGGAAAAAACACCTATATTTATATGGGCGTGTCTAAAAAATATCTCCATTGAGTTAATTCTATATTGCAGAAAGGCGTTTGGTAAAATTAGGCAAGTTGTACTTTGCTCCTTCTTGCACAACTAATTGAGCGGTGCTAATTTGCAGAACTGTTATATGATTTCCCCTTATATCCTGAATATTATGTAGATTAGGACAAAAAACTGGAATATCATCCCCTATTTCTCATAATTTATAGGTAACTTTGCAATGGCATATACCTAAGTTCTCCGGTTAAATTCAAGTAATCTGTATAGGCAGATGGCAATGTAGTGCTTTATATGGCTTCGGGAGTGCTCAGGCTAAATGGCCTATCAGCGAAGAATGAAAAAAATAATTTACACAAAGTTTGACAAGTCGGCCATTGCTGCGCTTCCTGTGGCAGAGTTCCCTGGACGTATCATAACCATACTTACTGCAGGCGAAGCCGAGCGTGCAGTAGACTATCTTCTAACCCAATCTATTTTGGGTATAGATACAGAAACTCGCCCTGCTTTCAAAAAGGGAAAAACCTACAAGGTGGCTTTGTTGCAGGTTTCGGCTCACGATGTATGTTTTCTGTTTAGACTCAACCGCATCGGAGTAACTCCAGCTATCATCCGTCTGCTTGAGAATACTGAGGTTCCTATGGTAGGGTTGTCTCTTAGCAACGATCTTTTGTCGTTGCACCATCGTGCTGATTTCCGTCCTGGTATGTTTGTAGATCTGCAAGACGAGGTGAAACGTATTGGCATCCAAGATCAATCGCTGCAGAAACTCTATGCTAATATATTTAATCAAAAAATAAGCAAACGTCAACGGCTGAGTAACTGGGAGGCCGATGCTCTTACCGACCGTCAGCGCATGTATGCTGCTACTGATGCTTGGACCTGCATACGCCTTTATGAAGAAATTTGCCGTTTGGCTGATACTGGAGACTACACACTGGTAACGGCCGATGATCCAGTTCGGTCAGCTAATAACAGCGAAAATCTTCAAACTTCCACAAATATCTAAAATAGAATGACAATGACACAATATCTGACAGTTACGTTAAAGCGAGGCAAGGAAGAGAGCCTGCGCCGTTTTCATCCTTGGATATTCTCGGGAGCCATTCTCAAGATGGACGAAGGTATAGAAGAGGGCGATATTGTAAACGTACTTTCCTCTTCGGGGGAGTTTCTTGCCGTAGGCCATTATCAGATAGGTTCTATTGCGGTAAGAGTACTTTCGTTTAGACAGATAACCATAGATTCGGCTTTTTGGGAGAGCCGTTTGTTATCGGCTTTGCAGATGCGCATAGCTATAGGAATAGCCGATAGTGATCGTAATAATACTTACCGATTGGTACACGGCGAGGGCGATAATCTGCCGGGACTGGTAGTCGACTGTTATGGTGCTACTGCCGTGATGCAGGCTCATAGCGTAGGTATGCATGTTTGTCGCCAGGGAATATGCGATGCTTTGGTACGTGTTATGGGAAATCGCATAGGCAATGTGTATTACAAGAGCGAAACCACACTACCCTTCAAGGCCGGTTTGAACCAGGAAAACGGATTTGTATATGGTGGAAGCACAGACAATACAGCAGTAGAAAATGGGCTAAAGTTCCACGTAGACTGGCTCAAGGGACAGAAGACGGGATTCTTTGTAGACCAACGCGAGAACCGTTCGTTGCTCGAACAGTATGCACGTGGCCGCTCTGTCCTTAATATGTTTTGCTATACTGGCGGTTTCTCTGTCTATGCCATGCGTGGCGGTGCAAGATTGGTTCACTCGGTGGATAGTAGTGCCAAAGCTATCGAATTGACCGAGAGCAATGTAGAGATGAATTTCCCCGGTGATGGCCGCCATAAGGCTTTCTGCGACGATGCTTTTAAGTATCTTGATGCCAATGATAATAAGTATGACCTTATAGTTCTTGATCCTCCAGCCTTTGCCAAACACCGCTCTGCACTGCACAACGCATTGAAGGGCTACACCCGACTCAATGTAAAAGGCTTCGAACGCATACGTCCGGGGGGCATATTGTTTACCTTCAGTTGTTCGCAGGTGGTTACCAAAGACAATTTCCGCAATGCCGTATTTACCGCAGCAGCCCAGGCCGGCCGCAAAGTACGTATACTGCACCAGTTGCACCAGCCAGCTGACCATCCCATAAACATCTATCATCCCGAAGGCGAATACCTGAAGGGACTGGTACTCTATGTTGAATAAGAAAGTAAGCCAATTTATAGCTGCCCACAACCTGCTATCGGCTAACGATTTGCATCTTGTGGCGCTCTCTGGCGGTGCCGACAGTGTATGTCTGCTGTTGATACTCGCCAATCTGGGTTACCGTGTAGAGGCAACCCACTGCAATTTTCACCTTCGGGGCGACGAGTCAGTACGCGATGAGCAGTTCTGCATCGACCTCTGCCGCCGCCATGATATACCCCTCCATATAGCCCATTTTGATACCCGTACCTATGCTGCAGCCCACAAGGTGAGCATAGAGATGGCCGCCCGCGACCTTCGCTATGCCTATTTCGAACAACTGCGTGATAGCATAGGTGCTGCTACCATCTGTGTAGCCCACCACCGTGAAGATAGTGTAGAAACAGTACTGCTCAATCTTATTCGTGGTACAGGCATTGACGGACTTACTGGCATATCTCCTCGTAACGGCAATGTGGTGCGGCCCTTGCTCTCAGTAAGCCGGTGTGATATAGAATCGTGGCTTAAGTCGTGTGGAGAAGGGTATGTAACCGATAGCACCAATCTGATAAATGATGTCAGACGCAATCGTATAAGACTTGATGTAATTCCCCTGTTGCAGACTATTAACCCATCGGTTGTAGACAGTATCTATCAGACATCCATCCGCCTTGGTGAAGCAGCCCGTATGGCTAATTCGCCTATTATTCACAATCGTTATAAGGGCGATTCGTTGCCTTATGCTATGCTGACGCAGGAACCATCGGCAGAGTATGTACTTTGGTATCGACTTTCTCCCTTGGGATTCACTCCTGCTCAGATCGATGAAATGACGGCAGCCATTGGTGGACCATCTGGGCGTGAGTGGACATCAGCCTCGCATATCGTAGTGACTACCCATAGCGAACTGGTGATAGCCCCCCGTGAAGAGTGTGTTGTTACGCCCGTGTCAATGCCGGTAGACGGTACATACCTTGTACCTACTGGTGACAAGATGAAGGTAGAGACGGCCGTTTTTTCTGCCAATACAATGATATCGAAAGACCCAATGAGCGTAATGCTCGATGCCGATGCTGTATCATGGCCCCTTACTCTGCGTAGAATATGCCGTGGCGACCGCTTTGTGCCCCTCGGTATGAAAGGTAGCAAGTTGGTAAGCGACTATCTTACCGACCGTAAGCGCAATCTTGTAGAGAAGCGCCGCCAGATGGTGGTGGTTGATGGTTGCGACCGTGTGGTTTGGCTTGTAGGCGAGCGCCCCGACAACCGTTTTCGTATTTCGCAGTCTACCCATCGTTATGTTCAACTTACCTATATCCGTCCATGAACACAGCAGTACTCTCTGTCGTTATACCCGTATACAATACCGCCAATACGTTAGATCGCTGCGTGGAGAGCGTGATACATCAAGCTCATGGATGCGAGGTGGTGCTGGTTGACGATGGATCGCTTGACGGTGGTGGAGTAAAATGCGACCATTGGGCACAGCAATATTCTAATATACATGTTGTTCACCAGTCGAATCAAGGTCTTGGCGCAGCTCGTAATGCAGGTGTCAGAGCCAGTAGTGCATCCTTTGTAACCTTCGTAGATAGTGACGATGCCCTTGCTCCTGGTACGCTGCTTGGACTATTGTCAGTATTGGAAGCTCATCCCGAATACGATATGTTGGAGTATCCTATAGAAGTACACTTTGCATCGCCAAACAGCTGTCGCCTTCAGATGGATGGAAGTTGTTATACCGACTGGCGCCGTTACTGGCTCGATACACGGGCGTATGCCCATACTTATGCTTGTAACAAAGTGTTCAGCCGCCATCTTTTTGACTATTGCTTGTTTCCAGACCGGAAAGCTTTTGAAGATGTATGGTTCTTACCCCAAGTATTGCCCCATTGTCGGTATATCGCTACTGTGAATACTGGTTGTTATCATTATTACGATAATCCTGATGGTATAACGCATCGTGCCACAGCTGATGATTTGAATAGCTTACTCGAAGCCCATTGCAAGGTGTTGCCCTTGGTTAACAGTGCCGATTATTATGCCCAAGTGGTAAATATAGCCCTCGATGTATATCATGCCACGGGACATGTGCCACCGTTACCTCGGCTGCACTATTGGAATACTCCCAAGTTGTTAGTAAATAATTTTTTAGGATTTAGATTGTTATGCCTACTGCACCGACTGCTCAAACTACGCCGTTGATGAGTTTTATCATCACCTGCTATGATATTCCTGCCGATATGCTGCGTAAGTGTATCTCCACTATTCTCAGTCTGACCTTTCAGCCAGGCGAGAGCGAAGTGATAGTGATAGACGATGGGTCGAAGATGCCCGCCATAGGCGATATCGATGCGATTAAAGACCAGGTAATCTATCTGCGTCAGCCCAACCAAGGGTTGGCTTCAGCCCGTAATATGGGGCTTAGAGTGGCTACGGGCAGTTATATCCAATTTGTTGACGGCGATGACTATCTAATGCGTGTACCTTACGAACACTGCATTGACTTGGTGCGTTATCATAATCCTGATATACTGGTCTTCGATTTCTCTAACCAGGGCTTTAATCCCATTCCTTATTCCTTTGAAGGTCCTATGCTTGGTTCTGAATATATGAAGAAACATAATCTGCGTGGCACATCTTGTCTTTATATTTTCAGTCGTAAAACATTGGGAAACCTGCGCTTTACGACAGGCATACTGCATGAGGACGAAGAATTTACACCTCTGCTGATACTCCGTGCTGAGCGGCTGTTTTATACCGATGCCAAGGCCTATTACTATCGCCAACGTACTGGCTCGATTATGCACGAACAGGCAGCTACGCATATAAACAAACGCTTTGCCGATTCGCTGGCCGTTATACTGCGTCTGCGAGACCTGGCATCCACTATGCCCGAGGCCGAGCGTGTGGCCCTAAACCGTAGGGTGGCCCAACTTACAATGGATTATCTGTATAATGTAATCCATCTTACCCATAGCCGCAAGTATCTCAACGAAGCTATTGAAACGCTCATCGGCTATGGACTTTATCCTTTGCCCGCTAAAGACTATACTTTTAAATACACAGTTTTCCGCCGACTTGTACAGTCAGGTTTTGGACGCCAATTGTTACTGTATATAATCAGGTAAAAGAGTATGCGTATATTGTTGATAGGCGAATATAGTAATGTACATTGGACTTTGGCCTGTGGCTTGCGCCAGTTAGGACATACAGTAACCGTGTTGTCCAATGGCGATTTTTGGAAAAACTATCCTCGTGACATCTCTTTGGTGCGCCGTGATGGTAAATGGGGTGGCCTTGTCTATATGGCTCGACTCTATTCTCTGTTGCCCCGCTTGCGTGGATACGATGTAGTGCAGCTTATCAATCCCATGTTTCTTGAAATCAAGGCCGAACGTATTCTGCCCTTCTACCATTATCTTAAGTGTAATAACAAACGTGTATACCTGTGTGCCTTCGGTATGGATTACTATTGGGTGCATGAGTGCATTACCCGTAAGCCTTTGCGGTATAGCGACTTTAATTTTGGCCCGAATATACGTACAGACCATGAGGCACAGATGTATATAGATGACTGGATAGGTACTCCTAAGGAAACGCTCAATAAGATTATTGCTGCCGATTGCGATGGAATAGTGGCTGGACTGTACGAAGACTGGATATGTTACAAACCCTACTATGCAGACAAACTCAGCTTAATTCCTTATCCTATACGTTGTGGCCAAAAACCGTTGATAAAGCGTCATGACAGACTTAAAATTTTTATCGGGATTAACCGCAATCGCTCGGCGTATAAGGGAACCGATGTGATGCTGCGTGCTGCTCGTGCAGTTGAGGCTCTCCATCCTTCAGAAATAGAACTCACGGTGGTTGAGAGTATGCCTTTTAACGAGTATGTAAAGTGCTTGTACGACCAAGATGTGCTACTCGACCAGTTGTATAGCTACACCCCGTCTATGAATCCGCTTGAGGCTATGGCCCATGGCGTTGTTTGCGTAGGCGGAGGTGAGCCCGAAGGTTACGAATTGTTGGGCGAAACAGAGTTGAGACCTATAGTCAATGTAGAGACAACCTACGAAAGCGTGGTAGAACGCTTGGAATATCTGGTTACCCATCCCGAAGAGGTAGAACGGCTTAGGCGCCAGAGTGTAGAGTATGTATACCGCCATCATGATTATATAAAAGTGGCACGCAGATACGAAAAACTTTACAAAAGTAAATCATAGTTGTGTGAAAAATAATAGTAAAAAGACTGTGCTTTAAGGTTTTATTAGTAACTTTGCAGTCCTTAATTGATAGGGGTACTTGCTAAACCCCCTTTAACAAAACAAGAAACATGAATAGTAATAAACAGAGTGTGAGTATGCTCTTTATGCTTTTCGGCATACTCTTCTGCGTTTGTTTGATAGCATCAAACGTGTTTGCGACAAAGCAAATAAATGTGGCAGGTTTCAGCGTTACAGGCGGCTTGCTCGTTTTTCCCATAAGTTATATCTTAAACGATTGCGTGTGCGAGGTCTGGGGGTTCAGAAAGGTGCGTCTGCTTATTTGGATGGGCTTTGCCATGAATTTCTTTTTCAGTATAATCGGTGTTTTGTGCGATTGGTTACCTGGGGCATCTTATTGGACAAACGATAGTGGGTTTCATGCCATATTCGGGTTGGCTCCACGTTTGGCTTTTGCTTCGTTTGCAGCCTTTCTTGTTGGTTCGTTTGCTAATGCCTATGTGATGAGCCGCATGAAGGTTCTCTCCAATGGTCGGGGCTTTTCGCTGCGTGCCATATTGAGTACGGTAGTAGGAGAGGGGATTGATTCTTTGGTATTCTTCCCATTGGCCTTCTTGGGAGTAATACCATTGGCCGAGATGCCCATGCTTATGCTTATAGAGGTAGTGGTCAAGACTCTATATGAGGTGGTTGCTCTGCCTGTAACCATATATGTGGTGCAATGGGTAAAGCGCTATGAGGGAGAGGATGTGTACGACGAGGATGTAGATTATAACATATTAAAAATATTCAATATATGACAGACAGAACTAAAGACGGTTTGAAGCAGTTAGGGGCGGCCACTCGGTATGCCGATGATTATGCTCCCGAGGTGTTGGAAACTTTTCTCAACAAGCATCCTGATAACGACTATTGGGTGCGGTTCAACTGCCCTGAATTTACAACACTCTGCCCCATTACCGGACAGCCCGATTTTGCCGAGATACGTATCGCGTATATTCCCGATGTAAAGATGGTTGAAAGTAAGAGCTTGAAACTTTATCTGTTCAGTTTCCGCAACCATGGTGACTTTCATGAAGATTGTGTTAATGTAATTATGAAAGACTTGATAAAGCTTATGGATCCTAAATATATCGAGGTTACAGGTCTCTTTACTCCTCGTGGAGGGATTAGCATCTATCCCTATGCTAATTATGGCCGACCTGGTACCAAGTATGAGCAACTGGCTGAACAGCGTTTTATGCGTCATGATATGGGTGAATAGCGAGTGGTGTCTTGTCTGCGTTTGTTAGAAATGCGCACAAGTATTTTTAGAGCACCAAAAAACAATCGCCGCAAACTATATTATTGAGTTTGTGGCGATTGCCTTTTTCTTATCAGTACTTGGCTTATTGTGTAGAAGTGGCTTCCTTGAGGGCTTTCTTTGCCTGACTTTCGGCTATGGCCCGAGCCTTCTTGTTGATGTCATTGATGTCGTTCTTGCGGTAATAACTGCGCGATGACCCTCCGCTGCTAAGTACCAATGAGTCGCCTTTGAAGTATTCTATAGTACAGGTGTCGTTGACAAGGTTGGTTACAGTCATTTGGTTGTCTTTCCCCATTTTGGGAGTGCCGCTGGTTATTACCAAATAGCCGTTCCATATATGCCATGCTGTAAAGAATCCAAGCGGTGGATATACTACTGGGCTTTCTTCTTCCAATGATGTCTGTTCGCGCATATATCCTACACTGGTGCACGACCATTGGCGCTTCATCCAGAATCCGTATTCTCGGGGAATGAGATAGGTCTCCTTGATAGAATCTGGCATATTGCGCATTATCCGTTTCTGAAGTTTGGGACTCATCTGTTCGTAGTCTTTCAGTTTGGGCATTACTATATAGCACCATATACCTTTCAATTGGTCCAGGTCTATTACCATATCGGCCACGGTAGAGTCGGCCTGGTTACGTACTACGGCTATCCAGTCGCCTACCTTGAGTTGCCCCATTATTCTACCTTTTCTGGTGGCTTCTATCACATTATAGTGTATAGGGTCGCTGCCATCATTGGGTAGTAATAGTACTACAGAGTCTGTACATCCATCGCAGGCTAAACCATATACAGTCTTATCGCCAGAGAGCTTAAGTTCTTCCGTAGAAGCACCTTTCTTAGAGCCTTTTTCCGTATTTTTTTCGCTACAAGCTGACAAGGCTATGACCAGTGCGCTTATGCATAAAACAAATATTTTATTATTCATTGTTGTACTATGATATTCTTTTATGCAAAGTTAGTGCAAACCGAAGAGAATACAAAACAAACTCGTTTGTTTTTATTCTTGAGGTGCAGCCTAACTTCATGGCAAATAGACATAAAGTGCAAACCGAAGAGAATACAAAACAAACTCGTTTGTTTTTATTCTTGAGGTGCCGCCTAACTTCATGGCCAACAGACATAAAGTGCAAACCGAAGATGTTACCATACTTATCTACAAAACCATAGACTTCTCCTTGAGGAGTCATAAAGGCTTCTGTCCTTAATTCTGCATTATATATTGAGCTATGTCCATCACCTCTTCCTTGGTTGGCATTTTGTTGGTCATGAAATTCTCGTCTAGCCAATTCAGCAACGCCATTTGTTGTGATTCTGACTTTAACATCAGACCAACCATTATTATGTTGTCC
>CAVHVH010000006.1:455-33775 GCA_963639385.1 Oscillospiraceae bacterium | reverse complement strand
ATAATGCCCGCATTATTCTTTCGCTCACTTACACTTTGTCCTCGAAAATAATTCTGAAATCTGACAAAGTTAATTTATAGAACCACCCTATAGTAGTTATACTAAAAAGGCAATATAGGGATTGTTATAATCGCCTATATTGCCTTTTGTGTTTTATAGTGTTCCTTATAGGAAGGTATTAATACTCGTCATCGTTCCAAAGGAAGTCTTCCTTGGAAGGATAGTCGGGCCAAATATCTTCAATGCTTTCGTACACATCGCCTTCGTCTTCTATCTCTTGCAGGTTCTCGAGTACTTCGAGCGGAGCGCCAGAGCGAGTAGCGTAATCTATGAGTTCGTCCTTGGTAGCGGGCCAAGGTGCATCTTCCAGTTTTGAAGCTAATTCAAGAGTCCAATACATAATGGTTTAGTTTTGGTTGGTAATTTTTATGGGTGCAAAAATAGCAATTTATATTCTATTTTACGACCGCTTTAGTCTCTTTTTGTTGTTAAATTATCATTAATTACAAAAAAAGATTAAAATAAGGATGGCTTTTCCTAATAATTTATTTGATAGCAGCGTTTGTGCTTGGTATGGTCCATCATTATAATGCCTGTATAGTATAAGTCGAAACTAACACCAGTGGCTTCCTCGTTTGTTATAGTTTTCCAGGCTCGGTATGTTTGGGCGTTGTGGTGTATACCATCTATTATAATGATGCTTGAACTGTCTATGCCGTTAAGGAATAGGCGTATCGTGTTCAGTTGTGTGGCGTCGGTGCGTATAACTATTTTCCGGCCGATAGTCTCGGCTACGCTAAATTCATCTTCGGTAAGTTTGTTGTAGACTGCCCGGCGTGAACCAGCCTTGAAGTAGGCTTCGCGTGCGATGCTCCAGTTATCGGGTAGGTCAAGAATGTATTCAGGCTGAACATAGTTGGCTATTCGCATATATAGCCGCATCAGTTTGAGCATGATGCGGCTTTTTACCCGTATTTTCTGTTTTAGTTCTTTATACGCATAATAGGGATAGTGTTCGTTGATAACGTAGCGCACAAATTTATAGGCCGATGGCGACTGGATACCGAACCCCCTGCAATAGGCGATACGACTTATCCAAATGCCTATGATTTGCAGCCATTCTTTCATTTTGCGCTTGCCATTATGCTTGGTTGGTCAGAATTTTACTTTCTCAAGAATAGTCTTGGTGGCACCTGTCATATGGGCAACAAAGGTTCCGGCGTTTTCTCCGCAGTTCTTTAGATAATCGGCATCGTGCTCAAAGCGTTCCATGAGGGCTTTGAAACTGTTTTCGTCTTTGATTTCGAATCCACCTTCGGCTTTTTTCAGTCCCTGAGCTTCGTCGAACCGTTGGTTGTTGGGCCCGAATATTACCGGCATGTCCCAAACGGCGGCCTCGAGAACGTTATGTATTCCTACACCGAAACCGCCGCCTACATAGGCTATGTTGCCGTAGTTGTAGATGCTAGACAATAATCCAAAACAGTCTATGATGAGGCAGTCGGCCTGAGCTGCTTCTTGCTCATTGGTCTGGGTATAACGTACTGTTTTCATCTTGAGCAACCCGGTTATTTGGCGCAGATGGTCTTCGCCTATCACGTGGGGTGCAATAATGAGTTTCCAGTGGCTATTGTTGTTGAAATAGGGAATGAAAATTTCTTCATCGGGTTGCCATGAAGAGCCGGCCACAAATATACGCGGAGGTTCTTTGCCGTCAGTTCCTTTGGTAAAGGCGTCTACTATAGGCAGACGTTTGGCGGCTTCCTTAATCTGCAATACGCGGTCGAAACGGGTGTCGCCTACCACATCGGAGTTGTGTATGCCTATAGAGGCAAGTAACTGGCGCGACTCTTCGTTCTGTACGAAGAACCGGGTAAAGCAGTTCAGTACCTTGCCGTATTGCTTGCCGTACCACTTGAAGAATACCTGCTCTGGGCGGAATATGCTGGAAACACTATAGGTGGGTATTCCCCTGTGCTTGAGAATATGCAGAAAATTGTACCAGAATTCATATTTGATGAAGAATGCCATAACGGGCCGTACTATGCGTAGAAATTTGCGCGCGTTGCCTATCGTGTCGATAGGCATGTAGCATATAATGTCGGCTCCTTGGTAGTTCTTTCTTACTTCGTAACCCGATGGTGAGAAGAATGTGAGCAGAATCTTGTATTCGGGGTATCTGCGGCGAATCTCTTCCATCAATGGCCGACCTTGTTCAAACTCGCCTAATGAAGCCGCATGAAACCAAATGTATCGGGCTTCTGGTTCGATATTTTCGCGTAGAATACGGAACGATTCGCATTCTCCACGCCACATCTTGTGTACCTTTTCAGAGAATAGGCTGGCTATGGCCACGCCTGTTTGTATTAGGTAGATGATGATATTGTACATATGTAAAACGCAAAACGGCACCGCCCCCGTCTTTGGGAGCGGTGCCTGGACAGTATATAATTATTTCAGAACTTCGATGGCGCGGCGCAGACGGCGCAGAGTCTCCTCTTTTCCTAAGAAAGCCGATATATCGAACATTCCTGGACCCTTGCCTATGCCCACAAGAGCCAGACGGAAAGCGTTCATTACATCGCCCAATTTGTAGCCTTTGTCTTCTACCCACTTCATTACTATGGGTTCTTGGCCTTCTACGCTGAAGTCGTTTATGCCTTCAAGCACGGCAGCCAGTTCAGTCATCTGCTGGGCCGAGTATTCCTTCCAGCGCTTGCGTACGGTTTTTTCGTCGTATTCGGTGGGTGCCAAGAAGAAGAATGAACATAAATCCCAAAGCTCGCGCACAAAGCTTACGCGGTCTTTCATGAGCTTTACAACGGTGCAGATGCGATCCAATGGCTCGTCTACGCCGTTGTTCGATACGATAGGGGCAAACAACTGTGCTATCTCTTCGCTACTTTTGCGCAGAATGTATTCGTGGTTGAACCAGATGCCTTTCTGATAGTCGAACTTGGCACCGCTCTTTGAACATTTGCTGATATCAAAAGCCTTAACCAGCTCGTCCAAACTGAATAATTCTTGTTCTGTACCCGGATTCCATCCCAACAGAGCCAGGAAGTTTACCACAGCCTCGGGGAAATAACCACTCTCGCGATATCCGCTTGATACTTCGCCGGTCTTGGGGTCGTGCCATTCCAACGGGAATACGGGAAATCCCAGTCTGTCGCCGTCGCGCTTTGACAGTTTGCCTTTACCCTCGGGCTTGAGCAGTAGTGGCAGATGGGCAAAGCGTGGCATGGTGTCTTCCCATCCAAAGGCGCGGTAGAGCAGTACATGGAGTGGGGCAGAGGGTAACCATTCTTCGCCACGTATAACATGACTTATCTCCATGAGATGATCGTCTACAATGTTGGCCAGGTGGTAAGTGGGTAGTTCATCAGCACTCTTGTAGAGAACCTTATCGTCAAGTATGTCGCTCTTGATGACTACATCGCCACGTATCATGTCGTTTACATGTACTTCAATGCCGGGGTTGATAAGAAAACGTACTACATACTGCTCGCCGTCTTCTATCAGCTTGCGCCATTCGGCTTCTGGCATAGACAGAGAGTTGCGCATTTGCATACGTGTACGGGCATCGTATTGGAAATTCTGTATCTCAGCGCGCTTGGCTTCAAGTTCCTCTGGAGTGTCAAAGGCATAGTAGGCTTTGCCCTCGGCCAGCAGTTGTTCTACATATTTCTTGTAGATTTCGCGGCGCTCGCTTTGGCGGTACGGACCGTGGCTTCCACCGAAGCTCACTCCTTCATCAAAAGTGATGCCTAACCATTTGAACGATTCTATGATATACTCTTCGGCACCAGGTACAAAGCGGTGAGAATCGGTGTCTTCTATGCGGAATACTAAGTCGCCTCCATGCTGCCGAGCGAACAGATAATTGTAAAGGGCGGTACGTACACCGCCGATATGTAGAGGCCCCGTTGGGCTCGGTGCGAAGCGCACCCTTACTCTTCTTTCAGACATTATTATATATAAATTATTATTTTTTTGCAAAATTAATGTATTTTTTCGAGTAATGGTTACATTGTGGTATATAAAATTGGGACGCTACAGTTGTTTGTCGTTATAAAGACCAATTCTTGCAGACAATAGTCCTTTGTTGTGGACGTAATTTTGATGGTTGTCAAAGATGTAGTTGTCTGGTAAAATGGTACAGTGTAATTTTTTTCAAAAATATTTAGACCCACATGGGCATAATGCCCGTTATTTTTCGTATTTTCGCAAAATAAAAGCATTGTTTGTGAACATTATGAAATTACGATTTGCCGATAAAAGAATAAATAGAATAATTGCTCGTACATTCCTTATCATAGCCAGTACGGCCATTATAGTGTGGTTTTTGCCTCACAACGAGAGTCAGCGTATAAGGTACGATATAGGCAAGCCTTGGATGTATGGCTCGTTTATAGCCAAGTTCGATTTTCCTATCTACAAGACCGATGAGGCTGTTAAACAAGAACAAGACTCGCTTGCCGAGTCGTTTCAGCCCTACTATCGCTACGATGGCAATGTAGAACAGCAGCAAATAGAAAAATTCCGGCAGAGCGTGGCTTCAAGTGGATTGCCCGTATCCCATGAACTGGAGTCGGCCGTAATTAATCGTCTGCACCAGTTCTATATGGTTGGAATTATGGCTACATCAGAATACCAGGAGCTGGCTAAAGACTCGTCAAAGATAATTCGTGTGGTCAACGGGAATGAGGCTGTGCCCGTAGTTGCGGGGCAAGTATTCTCTACTATGGGTGTTTATGAACGGCTGATGACCGACGAGCGTTTTGCCGAGCAGAAGTCTATTCTGCAGCGGCTTAATGTAAACGAGTTTATCGAGGCCAATCTTATATACGACCGCGACCGTAGTCAGGCCGAACTTAACGACCTTCTCAGTGGTATCTCTCCAGCCAGCGGTATGGTGCTTGCTGGTCAGAAGATAATAGACCGTGGTGAGATAGTCGACGAATACGACTATCGGGTACTTTCGTCGTTCGAGCGCGAGATGCAGCGGCGCAGTTCTGACACTACAGAGATAACCTCTACCATTATAGGACAGTTGCTATTTGTGCTTATCCTCATATCGCTGTTTTCTATCTATCTAGTACTCTTTAGAAAAGACTATTTCGCCAAGCCCCGTAATATACTGATGCTTTATGTCATGGTTACGCTCTTCCCCGTACTGGTGTCGCTAATGGTTACCCATAATGTGTTCAGTGTATATATACTGCCGCTGGTTATGGTGCCAATCTTTGTGCGGGTGTTCCTTGATTCGCGCACGGCCTTTATCACCCATGTTACCATGGTTATAATCTGCGCTGCTGCCGTAAAATATCAGTACGAGTTCATTATAGTACAAATAGTGGGCGGAATAGTGGCCATCTATTCTCTGCGCGAACTATCGCGCCGCGCTCAAGTGTTCCGCACGGCCTTCTTGGTAGCCTTGTCCAGCTGTGCCGTATATTTCGCTCTGCAGCTTATGCAAGACAGTGAGTTCAATGGCCTCGATCACAGTATGTATACCTATCTGGTTATCAACGGGGTGTTCTTGCTAATGTCTTATCCGCTCATGTATCTTATTGAAAAGACCTTCGGTTTTATTTCTGATGTAACCCTCTTTGAACTGTCTGATACCAATAAAGGTATACTGCGCGAACTTAGTGAGGTGGCCCCCGGTACCTTTCAGCATTCTATTACAGTGGCCAATCTGGCTGCCGAGATAGCTAATAAGATAGGTGCCAACAGTCTGTTGGTACGTACCGGTGCACTGTATCATGATATAGGAAAAAAATACGATCCTGTATTCTTTACCGAAAATCAGGCTGGTGTGAACCCCCACGATGAAATATCATGCAAGGAGAGCGCCCGTATCATCATTAGTCATGTAACCAAGGGCGTGCGCGAAGCCGATAAGGCCAATCTGCCACAGTTTGTCAAAGACTTCATTCTTACCCACCACGGCAAGGGCATCACTAAATATTTCTATATCAAATACAAGAACGAACATCCTGATGAAGATGTTGATATACAGGATTTTGTATATCCGGGGCCTAATCCATTTACTCGCGAACAGGCCATTCTAATGATGGCCGACACGGTAGAGGCTGCATCGCGGTCGTTGCCCGAATATACCGAAGACAGTATCTGCGATCTTGTAAACCGACTGATAGACCAACAGGTGGCCGATGGCTTCTTCAAGGAATGCCCCATCACCTTTCGCGATATAGCTCAGGCCAAGCTAGTGCTCATAGAGAGACTTAAGGCTATTTATCATACCCGTATACAGTATCCCGAACTCAAGCAGTAAGATATTATCACAACAAGGGATATCAGTAAAAAACCCGAAAGCGAACTTACAAGTGTTTCTGAAGTCCGCTTTCGGGCTTTTTTATGTCGCCTTTTACAGTGCTTATGTTAATAAGAATTAAAATAATGGGCCGTTTTGTGGAAATATAGAACAATATAAGTAATTTTGCGGCCAATATTTTTACGTTTTTTAAAATGAATAAGACAAAACTGATTTGCACAGCGTTAGCAATCATCATTTCTTCGACCACTGCTACGGCCGGTGGATTACTTACCAACACCAACCAGAATATTAATTTTTTACGCAATCCTGCCCGCGATGCCGCCATTGCCATCGATGGTGTGTACAGCAACCCTGCCGGAGTGGTTTTCATGCCCCAAGGCTTGCATATGTCCATAGGTTTGCAGAATGCCCACCAGACCCGAACCATCCATACGGGTTTTCCTCTGTTTGTAAACAATACCAATATGAGTGGTAGTGTACATAAGTTTAAGGGTACAGCCGATGCCCCTGTTATCCCTTCGCTCCAGGCTGCGTATAACACAGGTAACTGGAGTTTCCAGTTTGGATTTGCACTGGCTGGCGGTGGCGGTAAGTGCGAGTATCCTAATGGTTTGGGCTCGTTCGAACAGATAGTGGCTGGCATCACTACTTATGCACCGTCTATCAATACCCTTTACAGCACCCTCGGCCAAATGGGTATTCCTGGAATGTCCAACCGCAGTATGGGCGATAAGTATAGTTACAATTCGTTTATGCGTGGCCGCCAGTATTATTACGGGTTCAACTTTGGTGGTGCTTACCGCTTTAACGACAATCTGGCAGTCTATGGTGGCTTGAAGATGATTTATGGTTCGGCCAATTATTATGGATATGTAAAGGATATTTCTATTGAAAATATTGATAATGGCCAGTCGTCTATGGTTGGTGCCTCTGCTCATTTTGAAGATATGGCCCTACAACTTAGTCGTTATGCCGGGGCTATGGAACAAGCTGGTAATGCTCAAGCCGCCGCTGCCTTAGAGCAGGTCGCTGCAAAAGCTACTTTACTGAGCCAGTCTACCCAAGACATAGAACTTAACTGCGACCAAACAGGTTGGGGCGTGGCTCCCGTGATAGGTGTCGACTATAAGGTAGGTGGCTTGAACCTTGCTGCCAAGTACGAATTTAAGACCCGTATGCGACTTAAGAATAAGTCGGCCAACAGTCTGAGCGTTGAGAGTATCAGCATGCTTGATAAGTTTAAGGATGGTGGTGAGGTGGCCGAAGATATCCCCGCTCTGCTTACCGTTGGCGCTCAGTACGAGATACTCCCTTCGTTACGCGTGTCGGCAGGGTGGCATCACTATTTTGATGTAGATACCCGCCAGTATACCCGTGAAATGCTTGACGATACTAACGAGTATTTGGTAGGTGCCGAGTACGATATATGCAAGCACGTGCAGATAAGTGCCGGTGGACAGAAGACGCAGTATGGTCTTAAGAACGCGGTTATGAACGACATAAGTTTTACGGTAAACTCTTATTCTGTAGGTTTTGGTGTAGGCGTTAAGGTTACAGATAAGGTTAAGATTAATGCGGCTTACTTCCAGACATTCTATAGCGATTACAATATGGAGAAAGCGGTTTCAGAGAATGCCAAAGTAACCAACTCGTTTACGCGTACCAATCGCGTTATAGGTCTGGGCGTTGACTTTACGCTATAACTCTCTCCTGTGTAGTTAAAAGTGGTGGTTCTGAAAGCGATATAGCGCATTTTTAGAGTCACCCCATTTATAGTACCTTTCTGTTATAGCGGGTCTACATCGTAGTATATTTGCACGGTAGCATACTGCTTGTCCTGCATGGTTTTCTTTTGTATCTGATGCAGGTATTGCCTTAATTGCATGGCATCTATTCCGTTTTCCAGTTTCAGAACTATCTTGCGTATGCACATGGCCTTGACTCTGGCCACTGCTGGCTTGTCAGGACCAAGCACGCGCTCGCCTAATCCCTGCCTTAGCAATCCGGCCATAAACAGGGCTGCACTTTCGGTCACAGCTTCGTCGCGGTGTTTTATATAAATGTATATCAGTCGGGTAAACGGCGGATATCTAAACATTCGGCGTTCGTCTTGTAGGTCGGCGAAGAAACTGTTGAAGTCATGGTTAGCTATCTGTTGTATAACCGGTAGCTCGGGGTTTCGGGTTTGTAGTATTACCAAACCGCGGGCTCCTTTACGTCCAGCGCGTCCGCTAACTTGCCCCATCATCATAAAGGCATGTTCGTATGCTCTAAAGTCGGGATAGTTCAGCATCGAGTCGGCATCCAATATTCCTACTACGCCTACATTGTCGAAGTCCAGGCCCTTGGTAACCATCTGCGTGCCTATCAGTATGTTAGTCTTGCCTTGTGAGAAATCGGCTATAATCCGGGCATATGCGTTGCGTGTGCGTGTGGTGTCGAGGTCCATTCTGGCCACCCGTGCTTCGGGTATATCATTGCGTATGGTATCTTCTATTTTCTCAGTGCCGTATCCTCGCCCTCTTAGATCGTGTCCTCCGCAGTTAGGACATTCAGTAGGTGCGGTATAGGTAAATCCGCAGTAATGGCAAGTTAGTCTGCCCGTAACCTTGTGTAGTGTTAGTGGCACGTCGCAGTTCTCGCAGCGCGGAACCCATCCACATTCGTGACACTCGGTCATGGGGGCAAAACCGCGGCGGTTCTGAAAGAGAATGGCCTGTTTGCCTTGTGCCAGTTGCTCGCGCAGAGAGGCCAGCAAGGTAGGTGAGAAAGGACCGCTCATCATCTTGCGATGACGCAGGTCTTTAATGTCTACTATGCGTATTTCGGGTAGCGATATGCCTTTGTACCGAGTAGTGAGCTTTACCAGCCCGTATTTGCCGTTTATGGCATTGGTGTACGATTCGGCCGACGGAGTGGCTGTGCCCAAAACAACCCGTGCTCCGGCAGCGTGGGCCAGCATAATGGCCACCGACCGGGCGTGATACCTCGGGGCAGGATCTTGTTGCTTGAAACTGGTTTCATGTTCTTCGTCTATGATAATCAGTCCAAGCCGAGTAAAGGGCAGAAATACCGAGCTCCGTGCGCCCAGTATTACATCGTAGGGATTGTCAGAGAGTTGCTTCTTCCATATCTCTACGCGTTCTGCATCGCTGTATTTAGAGTGATATATGCCCAGGCGGTTGCCGAAAACACTCTGCAACCGGTCCATCATCTGTACCGTGAGTGCTATCTCGGGCAGTAGATAGAGTACCTGTTTGTGTTGCTCTAGTGCACGGGCTATCAGGTGGATGTATATTTCGGTTTTTCCGCTCGAGGTTACGCCGTGTAGCAGTGTAACTTCGTGCGTGTTCATGCTCTCTATGGTTTGGTTATAAGCTTCCTCTTGTGCAGGGCTCAGTTTCTTTGGTATGGTAACTGTGTGTGGGGCATTGTTGTTAAGTCGACCCACCTCTACCTTATATATATATAATAAGCGCCGGTCTATAAGTGCCTTGATTATGGGGTCGGTGGCATGAGTCTCGTTGCGCAGTTCTTCGCGCGTTATTTCGCGCACTTCAGGTTCGCTGTTGTCGGTTGCCGTGTCCCAGTGGCTCATCTGCAGATAAGTGGCGAATACCTGTTGTTGCTTCTTGGCTCTTGTTAGCGACTGTAGGGCCACGTGTATGGCTCGGCTGTTGCGCAAGTCGGGGCATAGGGCTATGTAGTCTTCTGTGCGTGGCCGGTAAGCGTCCTCAGCCTTTAGCCCGGCAGGCAATGCGGCTGTATACACATCGCCAATGGGAGCCATATAGTAGTACGATATCCACTTCCACAGGTCAAGTTGTGCGGGTAGTAGTACGGGCTTGTCGTCGAGAATGCTTATAATATTTTTTACCTCGAAAGTAGGCTCGTTTTCGTGTATGTTGAGAACTACGGCCGTATGCGTCTTGGTCTTGCCGAATGGTACCTGTACGCGCATGCCTGGCGCTATGCGTGCGGCCATTTCGTCAGGAACGGCATAGGTAAACAGGCCGTCGAGTGGCAGTGGAACTATAGTCTCTACATATTTCATTGTGGCAAAGGTAGTGCAAGTCGAAGACAATGCAAAGGAAAAACAAAGTTTTTTCAGATTGCATTGTTGAGGCGTCCCATTCTTAATATAGTTTCTCTTTTGTAAGGGTTATGGTCTTTTTACCGTCTTTCGTGTTTAGTACTACGGTCATTGTATCGCCTGAAAGGTGTGTCTCCTCGTCCCATGAGAATTCTTCCACCTTCTTCCCGTTAACTTCGGTTATGGTGTCGCCAAGCTTGATGCCCGATTTGTATGCCGGACTTCCTTCGAATAGGCTACGTACTATCCATCCCTTTCCTATGTCAGTGCGGTTAAGCCATGTCATGCCGTTCGATTTCTCTTCGGGCTTATATGTCTTGAAGGGGCGTATATAGAGTTTGCTGTTAGGCACGTCGAATACCAGGTTAAAGTTCTTCAAGATGCCGGCTCCTATATTCCCAACAAAGATACTGGTATCAAAGGCTCCTTTGCCAGCTGGGTTAATAGTGATTTCAGGGTTACCTATGGCAAGTGTGCCTATATGCATGCTGTCAGCCAGAGCGTCTATCCATGTAGACTCTCCACCATCGCCCACGCCCATCTGTAGTCCGTGCCCGATATGGGTAATACCTTTGTAGTCTTCCAAAGCGTATTTACGAGTTGTCTCTGCTGTGAAGTCGATAACGTTTCCCGAACCAGTGTCAATGTTATAGAGACCCTTTATGCATTTGCCGTTAAACCATACTTTGGCCTCGAACATGTATTTGCGGTTTTTGACCACAAGAGGTATGCATTGGTAGAGTTTCTTTACAGAATCTGGAATAGCGTTCAGGCTGCGTACAAACCGGTGTTGATAGTTTATCTCGTAGGGGTGGAGGGTAAAGTCTTTGCTACCCATTATGCCGTCGGCATGGCATCCAATGATATCTCTTATCCCCATCAATATCATATAAGGGAATGTGGTGGTCGTGGTCCCTGTTTTTACCGTATGTGTGGCCATTGATACGCTCACGGTAGAGGTCCCGTTAGCTCCGGCAGCTTTTGCCTTCCCCAGGTTTTTAAGTTGCCATTTTTGTTCTTTTATACAGCGCGTGTCTACCACCAGTTGTCCGCTGGCTCCCGTGTCGAATATCAAGTTTGTATTGTGGTTGCCGTCTACAGTAGCTGGCAGATAGATGTGTCCGTCAAGTCTGAATGGTATCGGCTTTTCGCTTACAATAGTCTTAGGCTTTGTCTGTTGAGCTATGCAAGAGAGTGCTGTCAAATATAGGAATATGACTAATACAGATGTTTTTCTTACCATTTCTTTTACACTTTAGAAGGGGGTGAGGGAGTTTGAGGATAAATAGAAAACGCCTGCGTCTACGATTGGTTTAAGTGTAGACGCAGGCGTAGTTTGCAATAATTATTTATGAGGGGCATCCCATATCGTAGTTGTCTTCCATGTAGGGAGCCAGTACTTTGGCCATACGGGTAAGGCCTTCTATCATTTGGCTACGTGGACATGCTATATTGATACGCAGGTATCCCTGTCCAGAGCGGCGGCCGTACATAGTGCCGCTGTTAAGGTATACTTTCCCTTCGGTACGCAGCTTTTCGGCCAGCTCGTCAGATGTGAATTCAAGAGCCGATATGTCTGCCCATACCAGGTAGGTTCCTTCAAGTTTGAGAATCTCTATCTTGGGCATGTATTCTGCAAAGAATTTCTTGAGTTCTATATAGTTGTCGTAGATGTATTGGTTGAGTTCGTCGAGCCAATCTTCGCTTTCGTTGTATGCGGCCACAAGAGCATCCGGACCGAAGGGGTTAACCTCGCATACTTCGAAGATGTTGATTACCCGGTCTATGCGTCGGCGCATGTCGGTATTGCTGCAGATAACGTTAGACTGCATTAGTCCGGCCGTATTGAATGCTTTTGAGGGTGAGTTGAGCGTTACAGTGTTTGCCGATGTTTCTGCAGAGAGCGATGCAAATGGGGTATATTCATATCCCGGCATTACCAGCTCGCAGTGTATTTCATCGGCTATTACGTGTACATGGTGTCGCAGACAGATGTCGCTTACCTGCTGCAGTTCGCTACGGGTCCATACCCGGCCAGCCGGATTGTGGGGATTGCAGAAGAGTAGCACTGATGTACGTTCGTCGGCGCATCGGCGTTCCAAGTCGTCGAAGTCTATAGCATAGCTGTCGCCTTCGCGTATGAGTTCACACTCAGAGGCTTCGCATCCACAGTTGCGTATTGATGAGTAGAAACAGTTATATACCGGTGTAAGGATAATTACTTGTTGGCCAGGCAGGGCCAGTGCCTTGATAGCACAAGTTATGGCGGCTACCACGCCTGGGGTATGCAGTATCCAGTTGCGTTCTATTTTCCAGTTGTGACGACGGCTGAACCAGCTGGTTATAGCGTCGTAGTAAGTGTTGTCTACAAAGGTGTACCCATATACTGGATGGGCGGCGCGCTTGGTCACGGCCTGTTGTATGGCTGGTGCCACTTCGAAATCCATGTCGGCTACCCACATAGGTAGCTCTCCCGGGGTTATACTATCCCATTTTACACAATGGGTGCCCAAGCGTTGTGGTGCTTTATCAAAATTATATTTTGCCATTGGTCTTAATTGTTTGTTTCTATCTTACATTCGTTTCCGTGGGCGAACTTATCGTAGGTTATGCGCCCGATGCCGTCTGCCATTATGTGTCCGCTTATGGGGTTTTTTATCTCGGCAATAGAACCATTGATACGGGCGTCAATGTGACTACTGTCTTCGAATACACGGTCTGATGCGGGGTCGAAGGTGCAGTCTTCCAGTATAATGTGGTCAAGGTAACACAGAGGCTGTTCGCCGCTGATATGGCATCGTACCAGGCGTATGTTGCTACTATGCCACCCCAGGTATTCTCCATCGAGAATAGAGTCGTACACGGTTACATTATTACATTCCCAGAAGCTATCTTTAGTAGTGATGCGGGCGTTGTGTACCTCTACGTTTTGGCAGTATTGGAATACATATTTTGAATCGCTCTTCAGACCATCAACAAAGATGTTCTTAGAGAACATAAAAGGATATGTACCCTCGTGCAGTTCTACGTTGTAGAGTTTTAGTCCGTTTACGCGCCAAAAAGTCTCATCGGCATCGGTCATGATTACGTTGCTCAGGGTGAGATTGTGCATTTCTCTGAAGAATTTAGGTGCATCTATCACGGTGTCTTCCATTACCATATTGTCAGAATACCAAATGGCACTGCGGCTTTCTGGGGCAAAATAGCAGTTGGTAATATGGCTGCCGTCAACGTGCCACCATGGATATTTACCGTAAAATTTTGAACCGCTGCAGTTTATGTTGCGGCAAAATTTGATGGCCGATTCACCATCGGTTACAATGATATTATCAAGTTGGGTATCACTAATACCGAAGAGAGGTCGCTCGCCACCAAATTCCTTATCCTTTATCAAATCCATTTCTCTATGTTCTTATTGCTATGCAAAGTTACTTTTTTTCACCCGTTTATCGGTGTGATTTTACGGATAATCTTTGACGAGCTGGTAATTATCGTTAAATAGCGATAAAGGGTGGTTCGGTAAATTACCACTCTAAAACAAAAACACGCGCGAATGTGTCATGTAATATGGTTGTTTTGATTACCTTTGCGGCATAAATACCGTACTATGCAACTACAAACTAAGATAGACCTGCCGCAGGCCGACTTTGAGATACAACCATGTGCCCGTATGCTGTTTGTAGGCAGCTGCTTTGCCGACAATATGGGCACGCGGTTTGCTGCCGATGGTTTCAGGGTAACCGTTAATCCCTATGGTGTAATGTACAATCCTATAAGTATAGGACATACCATAGGGCGGTTAGCCAATGAACTTCCGGCCGAGGAAAAGGTAGATGTTGTGGTGTTTACCCTGGGCACTAATCATATCTATATACTGCGCTCTACGGGCGAGGTGGTAGACAACTGTCGCAAGCGGCCACAACAACTCTTTGAAGAGCGCGAGATGACAGTAGAAGAGATAACCCAAAGCCTTGAGGATACATTATCTACGGTGCACCGTAGATGGCCAGCGGCTAAGGTTATTGTAACGGTAAGTCCTATACGGTATAAAAAATACGGATTTCACGGTAGTCAACTCTCTAAGGCTGCTCTCTTGCTGGCCACGGCCCAATTGGAGCGCCGATACGATTATGTATATTATTTCCCCTCGTACGAAATAATGAACGATGAGCTACGCGACTACCGCTTCTATGCTGAAGATATGATACATCCCAGTGCTCAGGCCGTAGACTATATACACGAATGCCTGGGCTGCGTATTCTTTGGTAAGGCTATGGAAGTCTATATGGCCGAGTGGCTACCCATAAAGGCTGCACTGCATCACCGCCCATTCAACGCAGACAGCCAGGAGTATAAAGACTTCATGGATAAAACAATGGTGAGAGTAGATGCGCTTTCAAAAAAATATCCTAACTTTGCATTGTATTTAAAAGACAGAGAGAAATGACCTATAGTATAGAAAAGGTTACCACACTCATCGGTGCGCGTAGATATGGCGGCGAAGATACAAAGGTAGGTTTTGTTCTTACTGACAGCCGCTCGTTGTGCTTTTCAGAAGAGACGCTCTTTTTTGCATTGAATACCAGCCGGGATAGCGGTATGCGATACATCCCCGATCTGTATCGACGCGGGGTAAGAAGCTTTGTAGTAGAGAATGTTCCGGCCGACTATGCCGTACAGTTTCCGCATGCAGTATTTCTTAAAGTTACCAATTCGTTAGAGGCTCTGCAGCGTTTGGCCGAGCGTCATCGCGATGAATTTAATATACCTGTGGTAGGCATTACCGGAAGCAACGGAAAAACCATGGTAAAAGAGTGGTTGTACCAAATAATGTCGCCTTATAAATGTGTAACCCGCAGTCCGCGCAGTTATAATTCGCAGATAGGTGTACCTTTGTCGGTGTGGTTGCTCGATGAGCAGACGCAGTTAGGTATCTTCGAGGCTGGAATTAGTAAACCCGGGGAGATGCGTGCCCTGCGCGGGATAATACAACCCACCATAGCAGTACTTACCAATATAGGTGCGGCTCATCAAGAGAATTTCGAGTCTGCCGAAGCCAAGTGCAGAGAAAAAATCCAACTCTTCCACGATGCCAGTACGGTAGTGTATGATGCTGATGATGACATGATAGCCAAGTGTGTAGAGGAGTCAGGCTGCACGGGCGAACGCCTAAGCTGGTCGTTCGTCAATCCCCAAGCCCCTATGTATATAAGTAAGGTAGATAAGGGCGAGGCGTCTACACAGATAACCTATCAATATTGTGGTGGAGCAGAGCAGCATTATAGTCTGCCGTTTATAGACGATGCTTCGGTGGCTAATTCTATAATCTGTGCTACCATAGCCCGTTATCTTGGCGTGAGTGCCGATGACTTGGATAAGCGTATGCAACAGCTCGAGCCGATAGCTATGCGTTTGGAAGTAAAAGAAGGTCAGCACGGATGCACGCTTATCAATGATTCGTATAATTCCGATATCAATTCGCTCGATATAGCCCTTGATTTTATGCGTCGCCGCCCAGACCATAAAGGGCGCCGCCGTACAATTATTCTTAGCGATATCGAACAGAGTGGACAAACTCCACAGTCGCTTTATGCCGACGTGTCGCAGCTCTGCAGTAGGCGCGGGGTAGAACGTTTTATAGGTATTGGTCCGCAACTATGTGCGGCCTCAGAAGAGATAGCCATAGCCGACAAATTGTTCTTTGCAAGTGTGCCCGATTTTATAGACAGCCCTGCTTTCCAAACCCTGCGCGATGAGGTTATATTGATAAAAGGCGCGCGTAAGTTTGGCTTTGATCATATTACCGAACTGCTTGTGCAGAAAGTACACGAAACCATACTCGAGGTAAATCTTAACGCCGTAGTTGAGAACCTTAACTGGTACCGGTCGCTCATGAAGCCAGAAACCAAACTGGTATGTATGATAAAAGCCGATGCTTATGGTGCGGGCTCGGTAGAGATTGCCAAGACGTTGCAGGAACACCGTGTTGACTATTTGGCTGTGGCTGTAGCCGACGAAGGTGTTACGTTGCGCAAGAACGGTATTACGGCCAATATTATGGTGATGAACCCCGAGATGACAGCCTTTAAGACCATGTTTGATTATGAGCTTGAGCCAGAAGTCTATTCGTTCAGACTACTTGAAGCAATGATCAAGGCTGCTGAAAAAGAAGGCATTACAGACTATCCAGTGCATATAAAACTGGATACAGGTATGCATAGACTCGGGTTTAATCCCCGTGAGGATATGGATAGGCTGATAGGCCGCTTGAAACATCAAAATGCTGTGATTCCGCGTTCGGTGTTCTCGCATTTCGTAGGGTCAGATAGTGATGCTTTCGATGAGTTCAGTGCAGAGCAGTTTGCTCTCTTCGATGAAGGAAGCCTTCGCCTGCAATCGGCTTTCTCGCACCATATTCTGCGACATATAGACAATTCGGCTGGTATCGAACACTTCCCCGACCGTCAACTTGATATGTGCCGTTTGGGATTAGGACTCTACGGCATAGATCCGCGTAACAATTCCGTTATTCATACCGTTTCTACGCTGAAGACCACCATTTTGCAACTTCGTCATGTACCTGCTGGTGATACGGTAGGGTATAGTCGCAAGGGAATTGTCAACCACGACAGTGTGATAGCAGCTATTCCAATAGGTTATGCCGACGGTCTAAACCGTCATTTGGGTAATCGCCATTGTTATTGTTTGGTTAACGGCCAGCGTGCCGAGTATGTAGGCAATATATGTATGGATGTATGCATGATAGATGTTACCGGTATAGATTGTGCCGAGGGTGACAGTGTAGAGATATTTGGTGAGAATCTGCCCGTTACCGTACTCAGTGATGCCATAGACACTATACCATACGAGATACTAACAGGAGTGTCTAATAGGGTTAAGCGAATATATTATCAAGATTAATAGCCGAAAGGTGATACACATCACGGCTTCTGCAAGTACAAACAAACTTGTAGAGGCCGTGATTTTTTTTACAAGAAAAAAGGATATATCCGTAAGGGTGTCAACTTTTTTGATTAATTTTGTCGTTACAAGTAAATTACCTTAAAACATGAATAATATCAATACTACCAGAAAGACCAACTACCGTTGGATTATTTGTGCGATGCTATTCTTTGCCACTACGGTCAACTATCTTGACCGTCAGGCCTTGTCGCTTACATGGAAAGATTTTATCGCCCCCGAGTTTCATTGGACCAATACCGACTACGGCAATATAGCTGCGGCCTTTTCTATTATGTATGCCGTGGCCAATTTCTTCTCCGGGCGTATTATAGATTGGCTGGGTACCCGGCGTGGTTATCTATGGGCTATAGGTGTGTGGTCTACGGGAGCTTGCTTGCATGCTTTGTGTGGATGGGCCACCGAACAGTGGGTAGGTCTTGACGATGCTGCACAACTGGTAGACGCTGCAGGCGGAGTGGCTGCCACGGTGTCGATGGTGAGTGTGTGGTTTTTCTTGGCTGCTCGCGTAGTTTTGGCCGCAGGCGAGAGCGGAAACTTTCCGGCAGCTGTTAAAGTTACGGCAGAATATTTCCCTAAGAAAGACAGAGCTTATGCTACAGCTATATTCAATGCGGGAGCCACTGTGGGAGCCCTCATAGCTCCACTTAGCATACCTACTTTGGCCCGTTACTTTAAGGATATGGGCGTAGGCAATGGTTGGGAGATGGCCTTTGTTATTATAGGTATGCTGGGATTTATATGGATGGGCATCTGGCTGTTCGTATATAAGCCTATGCAGACCAATAGCCGTGTTAACGATGCTGAACGCGAGTATATCCTTCAAGATGGAAAAGACGAAGTTTCGGCCGACGAAGATGGAAAAAGACTCTCCATACTCGATTGTCTGAAGTTGCGCCAAACGTGGGCCATCCTGTTAGGAAAATTCCTTACCGACGGTGTGTGGTGGTTCTTCTTGTTTTGGACGCCGGCCTATATCAGCGATGTTTATGGATACACGTCGGATACGCCGATGGCTCAGATGCTTATGTTTGTACTCTATGCTATAACCATGCTTTCGCTCTATGGTGGTAAGTTGCCTGCTATCCTTGTAAGTCGTACAGGTGGCAATGTGTATTCTTGTCGTATGAAGGCCATGTTTATCTTTGCCCTTTTCCCCTTGCTTGGTCTTGTGGCGCAGACGCTTGGTGCCATATCTTGTTGGCTTACAATATGTATTATCGGTATTGTAGGAGCGGCTCATCAGTCTTGGTCGGCCAACCTTTTTTCTGTTGGTAGTGACCTGTTTCCCAAGAAAGCAGTGGCCACCATTACAGGTATCAATGGAATGGCAGGTGGTATGAGTTCGTTTCTGATTAATATGCTTTCTGGCCGACTGTTAGACCATGTAGAGGCTTCGCAGACCGTATTCCTTGGCTTTCAAGGTAAAGAGGCTGGATACTTCATTATCTTCTGTTATTGTTCGGTAGCCTATATAGTAGGGTGGACTGTGATGAAGATACTTGTGCCGCGGTATATGCCAGTAAAGGCTTGATAAGATATGGGATATCAATAGAAGAAGCCCAAGACTGCACACTTATAATGGCGGTGTTGGGCTTCTGTTTATAGAGAATGAGTTACAAGGGTATTGGTATGGGAATAGAATTATAGGTTTGTTGTATAGAACCGACAATAGATAGTTGCCGTCTATAAAATAATAAGCCGTAGGATGGGGACAGAATTTTGTGCAGGAAGTGGGGCTATGGACAAAATTGATTTGTCTTAAATTTAAAGGATGAAAGCGATATTTTCCCCTTTTATTATATAGGTAATCAAGGATATTTTCGTAATTTTGTACGCAATATACAAAGCAACAAACAATTATGGCAGAAACAAGGCAAATAAAGACGGCTCTCATCTCGGTATTCCATAAAGACGGACTGGATGAACTGCTGAAAAAACTCAATGCAGAAGGTGTGAAATTCCTGTCTACGGGTGGCACACAGCAGTTTATCGAATCGCTGGGCTATGAGTGCGGCAAAGTAGAAGACGTAACAACATATCCCTCAATACTTGGTGGCAGGGTAAAAACGCTACATCCTAAAGTGTTCGGTGGTATTTTGGGTCGTAGAGACAATGCAGGGGACTGTCAACAGATGGAACAATACGAAATACCAGCCATAGACTTGGTTATAGTAGACCTATATCCCTTTGAACAGACCGTGGCCAGCGGAGCTTCTGAGGCCGAAATCATAGAAAAAATAGATATTGGTGGTATATCACTTATTCGTGCTGGAGCCAAAAACTTCAAAGACGTAGTGATAGTTCCCAGCAAGGCCGAATATAGCGTGCTTCTCGATATACTTAACAAGAAGGGCGCACAGACCGATATTGAAGACCGCCGTATGCTGGCTACCCGTGCCTTTGGTGTAAGCAGCCACTACGACACGGCCATCCATGGTTGGTTTGCCAAATAATTTATATAGACCACCCTTAAAACAAAGCAGATAAATGGGATTTTTTTCATTCATACAAGAGATAGCGATGGACCTTGGCACAGCCAATACCATCATTATCAGTGGTGACAAAATAGTAGTAGACGAGCCTTCTGTAGTGGCGCTCAATCGCTTGGACGGCAAGATGATAGCTGTAGGTCAGAAGGCAAAGATGATGTACGAGAAAACACACGACAATATTCGTACAGTACGTCCTCTGCGCGATGGTGTGATAGCCGACTTTTCAGCTTGTGAGCAGATGATGCGCGGCCTTATCAAGATGGTACATTCTGGTAGCCGCTTCTTCTCACCATCGTTGCGCATGGTTATCGGTGTACCTTCGGGTTCTACCGAGGTTGAATTGCGTGCAGTAAGAGATAGTGCCGAGCATGCCGACGGCCGCGATGTATACTTGATATTCGAACCAATGGCCGCAGCTATAGGTATAGGTATCGATGTTGAGGCTCCCGAAGGTAATATGATTGTTGATATTGGCGGTGGAAGTACAGAAATAGCAGTGATATCTCTTGGTGGCATAGTGTCAAACAACTCTATCCGTGTGGCTGGCGACGACCTTACATCAGACATACAAGAGTATATGAGCCGTCAGCACAATGTAAAAGTATCAGAGCGTATGGCCGAGCGCATAAAGATACATGTAGGATCGGCACTTACCGACCTTGGCGAAGAAGCGCCTGAAGATTATGTGGTGCATGGTCCTAACCGCATTACTGCACTGCCTATGGAAGTGCCCGTATGTTATCAAGAGATAGCCCACTGTTTGGACAAAACAGTGGCCAAGATAGAAAACGCAGTATTGTTGGCTCTTGAAAATACTCCTCCAGAGCTCTATGCCGATATTGTAAAGAACGGTATTTATCTTAGCGGTGGCGGTGCCTTGTTGCGCGGTCTTGACCGTAGACTTCAGGACAAGATAAACATACCGTTCCATATTGCTGAAGATCCATTGCATAGCGTGGCTCGCGGTGCAGGTATAGCATTGAAGAATGTAGACAAGTTCTCGTTCTTGATGAGATAACGCCAATGCGCAATCTGTTGGAGTTTCTTGGCAAGTACAGCCATTGGTTTCTGTTTGTACTGCTCGAAATCATCGGCATAGTATGGGTGGCCCGCGGCAATAACTATCAAGGCAGCGTATGGTTCTCCTCGGCCAATGCTGTGGCCGGCAAGATTTACGAATGGGACTCTAAGGTGTTGGCTTATTTCTCTTTGGCGGGTGTTAATGAGCAACTTACAGCCCGCAACGTGAGCCTTGAAACTCAGGTAAACGCTCTGTCAGAACAACTGGCAGAGAGTGCCGTTGACAGTACACTTCCGGCACGCGTAAAGGCTCTCTCGCTTGGCGATTTCAGACTGATACAAGCTAAGGTGATAGGCAATACGGTATCAGAGAAAGACAATCTTATCACAATAGACAAGGGTGAGGCCGATGGCATAAAGAAAGATATGGGCGTTGTAAGCGGTAGTGGCGTAGTGGGAATTGTGTACCTTACGTCGGCTCATTACGCAGTGGTGATACCTGTGCTTAACCGCCAGTCGAGTATAAGTTGTACTATCAAGGATAGAGGATATTTTGGCTATTTGCACTGGGACGGTGGATATACAGATATGGCCTATGTTGATGATGTGCCTCGCCATGCCCGCTTTCGTAAAGGCGATTATGTAGTTACCAGTGGCTATTCAGAAGTGTTCCCCGCCGGTATCATGGTAGGACAAGTAAAATATGTGTTCAATTCGCCCGACGGACTCTCGTATCGGCTAAAAGTTAAATTGGCAACAGATTTCGGTAAATTACGCGATGTATGTGTTATAGACAACAGTAAACTGAGCGAGCGCATACATCTGCTCAACGCTGCAAAAGATTCAATCTTGCTCAAACAGAAAGACTGACGATGAAATACGGGATAGTCAAAGATATAGCGTCGTTTGTTGCGATTCTTCTGGTACAGGTGCTGGTACTTAACCATATCCATCTGTTCGGATACGCTACACCTTTGCTCTATGTCTATATGGCTATGATACTAAAGCGCAATTGCCCAAGATGGGCCATGCTTGTAGTATGCTTTATTATGGGTGCCATAGTTGACATATTCTCCAATACATCGGGTATAGCCACAGTAAGCCTTACTCTCCTGGGATTTGTGAGGCCTTATATACTTATGCCGCTATTCAATAGAGAAACTGAAGACGAACAAGAACCCACCATGCAGGCTCTTGGTGCCGGGCGCTATTTCTATTATACCCTAATGATGGTGACTATTTATTGTTTGGTATTCTTTACCCTCGAGGCGTTCAGCTTCTACAACTGGCCCCAGTGGTTGGCTTGTACCCTTTCGAGCGCTGCACTCACCATCCTGCTGATACTCGTTATAGAAAACGCAAGAAAGCTGTAGGTAGATGAAAGATTACAATCTGGAAAACCGCCGACTTGTTATAGGGGGCGTAGCCATTGCCATTGTAGTGGTATATATATTACGCCTCTTTGCCTTGCAGCTGATGAGTGATGACTACAAACGCAATGCCGATAGCAATGCCTTTCTCAAGAAAATAGAATATCCCTCGCGTGGTGTTATCTACGACCGTACCAGTAAACTACTGGTGTACAACCAACCGGCATACGATGTTATGGTTGTGATGAACGAAGAGAAAGGGCACATTGATACCCTTGATTTCTGCCAAACTTTAGGTATAACCAAAGAGTTCTTTATTCGCCGAATGGACGAGATAAAGGACCGCAATAAGAATCCCGGTTACTCCCGTTTTACCCAACAGCTTTTCCTTTCGCAACTCTCAGATCAAGAGTTCAGCATGTTTCGCGAAAAGATGTTCCGTTTTCCTGGATTCTATATTCAGAAGCGTAGCATCCGCCAGTATAAATACCCCAATGCAGCCCATGTGTTAGGCGATGTGGCAGAAGTGTCGCAGGGCAATATTGAAGAAGATGACTACTACCAGGCTGGCGACTACATAGGCAAACAAGGCGTGGAGAAATCGTACGAGAAACAGTTGCGCGGTGAGAAAGGCATCCAGATAATGCTGCGCGATGCCCATGGCCGTATACAGGGTAGTTACAGAAAAGGGGCGTTAGACCGCAAACCGGTTGCAGGCAAAGACCTCACGCTGAGTATAGATATCAACTTGCAGGCACTCGGCGAGCGCCTACTTGAGGGGAAAATAGGCTCTATAGTGGCCATTGAACCCTCTACGGGCGAAGTTCTCTGTATGGTATCTTCGCCTACCTATGACCCCCGTATGATGGTAGGTCGCCAGCGCGGGAAAAACCATATGGCCTTGGCACGCAATGCCTGGAAACCTCTGCTCAATAGATCTACTATGGGCCAGTATCCGCCTGGTTCAACATTTAAGACATCTCAAGCCCTCACATTCCTGTCAGAGGGTATCATCACCCCATCAACTGCATTCCCCTGTCACCGAGGATTTTATTGTCGTGGTCTCCATGTAGGGTGTCACTCCCATGCTTCACCCATCTCTCTGATCAATGCTATTGGCACTTCGTGCAATGGTTATTTCTGTTGGGGACTTTATTATATGGTGGGCAACCGTCGCAAATATCCCCATAGTGCTGATGCCCTAGATGTATGGCGCGACTATATGAAAAGTATGGGTTTTGGCTATAAACTCGGTATAGACTTGCCTGGTGAGAAGCGCGGATTTATACCTAACGGCATGTTCTATGACAAAGCTTACCATAATTCGTGGAATGGTCTTACCGTAATAAGTATCTCTATTGGGCAGGGCGAGGTAAATCTTACGCCACTGCAGATAGCCAATCTTGGTGCAACCATAGCAAACCGCGGTTATTACTATACCCCCCATGTAGTGCGTAAAGTTGAGGGTGAGCCACTGGATACGGCTTTTACCCGGAAACATTATACCAAGGCGTCGCGACGGGCTTACGAATATGTTGTGGCCGGTATGCGCGCTTCGGTATTGAGAGGAACAAGCCGCTCTATGAATAGGGCCGACTATGAAGTTTGTGGTAAAACCGGAACTGCGCAGAACCGTGGGCACGATCACTCGGTATTTATGGGATTTGCACCAATGAACAATCCGCGTATAGCCATTGCAGTATATGTTGAGAATGGCGGGTGGGGAGCCGATTACGGTGTTCCTATTGGTGATCTGATGATGGAACAGTATATAAAGGGAAAACTCTCGCCGGCATCCGAGGCCAAGGCGGCTGTGTTCCAAAAGAAACGGATAGTCTATGGCTCAAGCAACAGGTAATAATCAAGGAGTGTTCCGCTCGCTGGACAAGTGGACGGTAGTAATATACGTGGCTTTGCTCGTATTTGGATGGATAAGCGTTTGCGGAGCCAGTTATACTTATGGCTCTACCGATATATTCAGTATGAGCTCACGGTCGGGTATGCAGATAGTGTGGATAGGTACATCGCTGGCATTGGGTTTTGTTATTTTGATGACAGACCACCGTATATACGACACTTTTGCCTATGTAGTGTATGCTGCACTGCTTGTACTGTTGTTTCTTACCATCTTTAATCCTCACGAAATCAAGGGCTCTCGTTCTTGGTTAGTACTCGGCCCACTGCGTTTGCAACCAGCAGAATTTGCCAAATTCGCCACGGCGCTGGCTGTGGCGAAACTGATGAGTAGTTACGGGTTTGATATACACCGGTGGAAGCACTTTGCTCTGGCTATAGGTGTAGTAGTATTGCCAATGCTCTTTATTGTGGGACAGAAAGAAACTGGTTCGGCATTGGTCTATCTGTCGTTTTTCTTGATGTTTTACCGTGAGGGTATGCAGGGCGGCATACTGTTTATGGGTGTTGCCATGGTGGTATATTTTGTGGTAGGTGTAAAGTACGAAAGCGTGATGCTCTGGGATGCAACAACTTCGGTAGGCAAGTATGCTGTGTTGTTGCTGGTACAGATATTCACCACTGGTATGGTGGCCTCTTACTGCAAGAATCTAAAAACGGTACGTATTATGTTGGGTGTAACGGTTCTGACCACACTTGCAGCTACGGCGTTCTCTATTTATGTAGTTCCGTTTAATATTGTGTGGGTGCAAATTGCCGTTACTATAGCAATGGCGCTATTTCTTGTATTTAATGGGTTGTCTACCCGTATTCGCAGTTACTTCTATATAGCCTTGTTTTGTATAGGTTCGGTGGCGTTTTACTATTCGGCTGACTACGTGCTCAACGATGTCATGAAACCACATCAAAGGGTACGCATCAATGTATTGCTTGGACTCGAGGAAGATTTGGCCGGAGCTGGATACAATGTGCACCAGAGCGAGATAGCCATCGGCTCGGGAGGTCTTCAGGGCAAGGGATTTCTTAATGGAACTCAGACCAAACTGAAATATGTACCCGAACAGGATACCGACTTTATCTTTTGTACCGTTGGAGAAGAAGAGGGATTTTTGGGGTCTGCCGGTGTTCTATTGTTGTTTCTTGCACTTATTCTAAGGCTTATCTACCTGTCCGAACGACAACCTTTCAAGTTTGGACGCATATATGGTTACTGTGTGCTAAGTATCTTTTTATTCCATGTGTTTATCAATGTGGGTATGGTACTTGGCCTTACTCCGGTGATAGGTATCCCCTTGCCGTTTTTTAGTTATGGTGGCTCTTCTTTGTGGGGATTTACTATACTGTTGTTTATCTTTCTGCGCATTGATGCGGCTCGCAATCAGCGTGCGTAAATTGCCCTGTAAACTAAATGCAAGAAGGCAGCGTCTTTCCATTGTGGAGACGCTGCCTTCTTGCTAAAGTGCGCTAACTCTTAGCGTATGGCCTTGACGGATATGCCCACATCGCTTATACCGGGCAGAATGTCGCGTTTCATGTCGTGTCTAACCGTGATGTGCAGACTGTCTTTGGCGTTTAGCTTAAGTTCTCTTACAGTTGTATTGTATTGGAATATGCTTATACCACCTGTCTTTTGTGAGTGCGGCGGAGTTACCAGCTTGCAGTTTATGGTGTCTGTCAGAGTGGTGCCCGATGGAAGTATAGTTTGGTCTACGATAAGTGTTAGGGCAACAAAGGGGTAGCTGTAGGCGGTGCGCACCCCCAATTCTACCAGATAATTTCCCTGGCTATGCACTTTGCTTACATCGTAGCAGAGCGTGTCGTTGCGTTCCCATCCTTCAACCGAAGTGTGTCGGTAGGTGTCGTACACCTTTCCTCCGCATGCTGTGAGCACCGTAAGTGCTGCTATTGCCACTATGCCAGTATATCTCATCCTTCTTTGCTGTCCTTTGGCGTAGCTGTCTGCTTGGGTTTACCGCCTTGTCGTCGTTGGCCTTGCTGGCGGCGGTTGTCATGGTGGTTACGCTTTTGGCCATTGTGGGTCTGATTTTGTTTTTTCCCGTTTTCTTGATTTTGATTCAAGTTCTGGTTTTGTTCTTTGGTGCCATTACCATTTTGACGGTTTGTGCCTTTCTTCTTGTTGCGTTTGTTGCGGTCAAAGCGGCTTATGTCGGCATCTTCCAGTAAGTCATTCGATTTCTTCTCGGCCTTTACAGAATCGTCTTCCAAAAGGCTCAGAGGCTTTTCACCACGTTTGTTCATCGCTATTATTTCGTGGGCGCGTTCTGCGCTTATATTTTCCAGATTGGCGGCCAAATTCTTGTCAGTAGAGTAAGTAACAACACCTGTCAGAACATCGGTTTTGAACTGGTAGTAGTCGTTGTCTTTGGTCTGCAGTACTATGTCTCTGGCAGGTATCTTTCGGTTGGCTTCTACGTAATCGTCTATCTCGTAGTTCATGCAACACTTTAGCTTGGCACACATTCCTGCCAGTTTCTGCGGGTTGAGCGACAAGCCTTGAAAACGGGCAGCGTTGGTGCTTACGCTTACGAAATTCTTCATCCAGGTAGCACAACAGAGCTCTCTTCCGCATGGACCTGTACCTCCAATACGTCCTGCTTCTTGCCGTGCGCCAATCTGCTTCATTTCTATGCGTACATGAAACGTCTCGGCCAGTACCTTGATGAGTTGTCTGAAGTCTACACGCTCGTCGGCGATATAATAGAATATTGCTTTGTTGCCGTCGCCTTGATATTCTACATCACCTATCTTCATCTGCAGACCTAAGTCCTTGGCAATCTGTCGGCTCTGAATCATGGTGCCGTGTTCGCGGCTTTTTGCTTCGCGGTACTTGTCCATATCAGCGGGTTTGGCTATACGGTATATGCGCCGTATGTCATCGGCCGACTTTAGGTTGGCCTTCTTTAGCTGTAGTTTTACCAGTCGGCCAGTAAGGGTAACCACTCCAATGTCGTGACCAGGATTAGCTTCTACCGCCACGGTGTCGCCCTTTTTCAGTTCCAAGTTATTCACGTTGTGGTAATAGCCTTTTCGTGTGTTCTTGAACTGTACTTCCACGAGATCTGTTTCGTCTGCGTTTCCAGGAATGTCTGCCAACCAGTCGTAGGTGTTTAATTGCCTATCTTGCCGGCCACATCCACCACAGCATAGTCCTCTATCGGTGGTGTTGCAGAGTTTATATTTATTGGTCATTGTCTGTATTTTTTTGAGGGTTTATATATAGTGCCGTTTACGGCTTATTTTTTAGCAGCATAATCATATTGAGCGCCAAATCGAAAAGTACTATTTTCGATGTTACGTTTTGTCCTATTTCGCGCATTGATTTTTCCAGTTCTTCGGAAATTGCTATCACGTTGCTTTCGTTAATGTATGGAGCGAATTTCTGCGCAAAGGCTTCTTCTTGCTCTGTCATGTAGCATATTTCCGGGTTATGGAAATTGTACATAAAGTTTTCTCTTGTCATACGGCTGAAGTAGGCAAGCATGCGGCGTTGCTTCTCTCTACCCATCTGTGCGGCAGCTTCACTCCAAGTTTTTAGATCTTTAATGTTGCGCATATAGGCGAGTCGCATTAGGGTCTTGAACAGTTCTAACATCTCTGCGTTCTCGCTGTCAGCATCTAAGAATTCGATGGCTTTGAGCCAACTTCCGCAAGCATAATGGGCTATGCGTCGCGCTGTTTCAGAGTCTATGCCCCGTTTAGCCACAAGAGCCTCTTCGATGTCGTGCCCGGCAATGGGTTTCAAGTCTATCCGCTGCACCCGACTACGTATGGTGTCCAGTAGTTTGTAAGGCTCTTGGCTTACCAGTATGAATACGGTCTGAGCGGGAGGCTCCTCGAGTAGTTTGAGTATCTTGTTGGCGCATACAGTATTCATGCGTTCGGGTAGCCAGATTATAGATACCTTGTAGCCACCTTGACTTGATTTAAGACTGAGTTTTCGTATCAGCGCATCACTTTCTATTTCGTAAATCATAGCCTGCTGGTTGCCCACCTTGAGGCATTTGAGCCAGCGATCTATGGTGAAATAGGGGCTTTTAAGTAGCATGGCGCGCCATTCGCGTACAAAGTCGTCGCACAGAGGTTTGTAGTCGCTCGGACTACCTGCCGGCTTGAATACAGGAAAACTGAAGTGTAGGTCGGGGTGTTCCAACTTTTTCAGCATGGCGTTGTCGCCCAGCAAGTATGATGCAAAGGCTAAAGCCATAGCCATCTTTCCGCTTCCCTGTGGACCGCAGAACATAATGGCGTGAGGTAGACGGTTTTCGTCGACCATCTTTACCAGTCGGTCTTTTATCTCTTGTTGTCCTATAACTTCGTTGAATGTCATACCAGTTGCTTTGTCACTTCGGCTACGCAGTCTACAGCCGATACTGTATAGAAATGTATATTGTTTACGCGTGTGTGTATAGTTCCTTACATTGTTGTATGGCCCATCTGTGCCTAAAGTCTTGGCATCGCTATCAGTTTTTATCGCTTTACCTCGCAGGCCCATTCTTGTGGTAAGTCACAGTGGAAGGTCTTGGGTACTACGGTGAGTTGTGAAAAAAATACCCGTACCAGAACCTTTGGATGGCGGCAATACTTTGAAAGAGAATTTTCTCTTGTCTTTATGTATTTTGATAAGCTCTGCTACTTTCATTTTGTATCTTTCTGTTAGGGTAGTGGCACGATGCCATATTTCTGCAAAATTAGTAAAAAAAAACTGCATATTATGCGTTTTCAGCGGTTATTTTTAGAGCCTTCCGTTGTATTATAGTGGCTTATAGTAAGCGTTGCTGGTTTGGCTGTGCTTGTTGTGTGAGACGTGTACGTTGTCCGAAATTCTTGCGCGCTGAATAGAAAAAAGTAGCCTTTTTCTTTGGCTTTTTCTTTGGCAAGGCTTACCTTTGTGATAACTAATATCATTAACTACAATGAAGAAATTTGCTATTATCAGTTTGTGCTTGCTTTTGACTTTGGGTGCCAAGGCAGGCAAGGTAGACACCGTGATGGTACACAGCACGGTGATGGACAAGGATATCAAGACGGTGGTAATTACTCCTACTGAAACCAAAAAGAATCGAGGTCGCCACTATCCTGTGGTGTATTTGCTGCACGGAGCCACAGGCAACTGCAAGTATTATTTAGAAAAAGTGAAGGCTTCTCTGCCAGAGATAGCCGATGAGAAAGGAATGATATTTGTTACACCAGATGCGTTGAACTCATGGTATATAGACTCTCCTATTAGGAAAGACCTGCAATACGAAACCTTTACATCTAAGGAACTGGTAGAGTACATAGATAACCATTATCCTACTGTGGCCGACCGTAAGGGACGTGCCGTTACCGGACTGAGTATGGGCGGACACGGAGCCCTCTATCTGGCTTTCCGTCATAAAGATGTATATGGCGCCTGTGGAAGCATGAGCGGAGGAGTGGATTTCCGCGGATTTCCCCAAAACTGGGAAATAAAACTTACGCTCGGCGAGATGGCCCACAACCGCAAACGCTGGGATGCCAATGTAGTTGTGAACCAGATTGACCGTATACAAAACCACGATTTGGACATTATTATAGATTGTGGCGAGGGCGACTTCTTTATAGAGTGTAACAAGACCCTACACGAGCGGTTGTTGGGCCGTGGTATAGAGCATGATTTCATTACTCGTCCGGGGGTACACAACCCTAAGTATTGGAACAATAGCATTGATTACCAGCTGCTGTTCTTTCAGAAATATTTTGCTAAAAACCAGTAACCCACGCGGTACATAATATGAAGCCGGGGGCACCACCGATGATAGTATGTATGCATCGTAGTGGTGTCCCCGGTATTCCTTTGTGGGTGATTGTGGGTGAGTAATCCTTATATCTTGCCGAGCGACTTCTTTACCAAGAGTATGCGGCGTACGCTTTCGTTAATGCGCTCATCGCTTATAGTGCCAGCGTTTACAGCATTGACTACAGCATCAAATGCTTTCTTGTAACTGTGTACGCACAATACCACATCTACACCAGCTTGTATACATTTTATGGTGGCATCTTCGGGGGAGTATTGCTCAGTAATGGCTCCCATCTCCATGGCATCGGTTACTATTATGTTGGTGTAACCGAGCTCTTTGCGTAGCTTGTCTTGCAGAATAATGCTTGAAAGTGTCGACGGGATGTTGTTGCTGTCTACCTTAGGTGCGGTAATGTGTGCAGTCATGATAATCTTCACTCCATGATTGATGCCGGCTTTGAAAGGCTTCATTTCGCAGGACAGCATCTCTCCCCATGTCTTCTGAGTTTCTGCATAGCCAACATGCGTGTCGGTCTTTGTGTCACCATGGCCGGGGAAGTGTTTAATACAGCCTACTATTCCATTGTTGCTCAGCCCGTCAAGATAACTACAAACCATGATGCCTACAGAGTCAGGGTCGCTGCTGAATGCACGGGTGCCTATAACGGGGTTGTCGGGATTACTGTTTACATCAGATACGGGGGCAAAATCTACATCAAATCCATAGTATTTTAGATAAGAACCTATGTAGTTGGCTGCACTATACACTGTAGGTGCGCCTCCGTTTTGGCAAAGCCAGGTCATACTTTTGTATTTGTTCAATTCAAAAGCATCGTTGTTGGCCAATCGGGCCACACGTCCACCCTCCTCGTCAATGCAGAGCAAGGGCGAATATTTAAGTGACTTCAATTGTGGTATAAACGATTTAAGTTGCTGTGGGTCTGTACAGTTGTGGGCGAATAGTATTATACCGCCTGCAGGATATTCGTCGTCGAGGGCTTTCATCTCGGTTGTAAGGCTTGTTATCTTAAATGAAGGCCACTCTGATGTTGTTGGCTGTAGCTTGCCAGAAGCGATGTCTTCTATTAGATATTCTGGTCGTATCCAGAACATTTGTCCCACTTTTTCGCGCAGGCTCATATTGTTGAGTATGTTTTCTACATATTCATTGTCGTTATCCGGACCATTTCCAGGGGTGTCTTCATTACATGCTACAAAGGCAATGGTCAAACACAGTAATGCCAGTACATTGAGAATCGTTTTTTTGTTTACTACCATAATTAGTTTTTTGTTTTTAATTTCTGAAAAAAGGGGAGGCTTTTCTCAAGCCTTCCCCGTCTCTTTTTGAATCTGTCGTTCAAATGTGCAATTCGTGGTATTAGGTAGATTATTGTTTCTTTGGCAACCATGTGCATACCTTCTTGCCTTTCCATCCGTCTACCGATGAGTAGTCAACCATATGTATGGTACCGTCGGTTGTAGGAACAAGAAACTCCATACGTGTGCCGCTGCGTGTAGGCTTTACGGGAGTAATCTTTACCTCGTTGTTGGTATCTGATATAACCTGCACAGGTTTGTTGTAGTCAGTGTCTATGTTCTCATCGCGAGCCAAAACCATAGGTCCGTACACTACGGCTTGGTAGTTCCATGCTTCAGGATTGCTACCATGAGGAGCATCGATAAGTTTGCAGCGCATATCGAAGGTTAGTTCTATCTTGTCGCCTTGCTTCCATTTGCGTGAAATGACGAGATATTTACCTGCCTCTGCCTTGTCTATAGCTTTTCCATTGACTTTGACAACGGTTGCTTGGCTCCAACCAGGAATGCGTAGGCTGATGTCGAACTTTTCTTTTTTCTCGTTGTTAATGGTGATTACAGCCTTGTTGCTCAAGGGGAATTGGGTTTCAATATTCAGTGTTACAGTATTGCCTTTAGCTGTCTTTGCTGTTGCTGTTGCGGCATTGTATAGGTTTACTACTGGGCCGCGGTTGCCTTGCATTATTGCTACATACGGTATATAGGCAAGACCCATCGGACCGCTTAGGTTACAACAGGTAACGGCCATTCCGTCAATATGGGTTCCCCATCCGCTGTCGGTTACTTTACGGCCATTGAGTAGATTTACGTAACTGAAGCCGTCGCCTCCTGGTTTCATAGCACCTAAAAGTCCGTTATAGATATATTTCTCAATATAGTCTACTGTCGAGGCATCTCCTGTAAGGCGCAGTATCTGGCTGCACAGTTTCATCCATGTTACTCCAGCGCAGGTTTCCATCATACGCTCTATCTTGGGGTTGGTTTGTTCCAAAGCTGTATCATCCCATGCCTCGCCTTTCCATTTAGGATAGTAGGGCTGGTCAGCGCCTCCATTGCCTATAATGGTTATCTCGTATTTTTTCAAGTTCTCAAAGAGGTTGAGTGTAGCTTGTTTCCATTTCTCTTCTCCGGTGCAACGGTAGTATTCGGCCAGTCCTTCGTATACAGACAACATCTCATAAGCTTTAGGGTAGCCGTTTCCCATAAGGCGCGGACGTACGTTGTCAAGACTTTCTTGGAATATGTCGGCACCACGACAACCGCCCTGTTTGATAAGGTAGGTACAGAAATCCAGGTAGCGCTTATCGCCGGTAAGCTTGTATACACGCATCATAGGTTCCATTATGGAGAAACTCTCGATGCCTGTTTTGCTCCATCCCTGAGTATTTATATCTACCTTGGGTGCCTCGCCTATCTGGTCTACTACACTATTGGCCTCGGCTATCATCAGTTTTAGTACGCGCGGATCTTTCTCTACATGAGCATAGTATTGCGATAGTCCCAATATTATATACTTGCGCTCCCATAGGTCGCCTCCTTTTGAGTCGGGTTGTTTCTCTACGGGCGAACAGGCTATAGCTCCGTTGCTCTGTATGTATTTGAATACTTTGTTTACGGTATTTACCAGTATCTTCTTTAGTTCGGGATCTTTGTTATAACCATAAAGCATCGAACCGCTTCTTACGGCTTTTGCCCACATTTCGCCTACGGCAAAGTTAGGTCGCTTTACGTTGTTGTCGTAAAATTCCATTAGGCGGTCGTATGGTACTACGCCTTTGTTCCAATGCTCTACGCTGTTGCTTATGTCGTTGTCAAAATAGCCGTGCAACTGTATGCAATGGTCAGGTAATGGAGAAATCAAATCTTTGACTTTCTCGTTTTGCGCTGCGGCCGGCAATGATAGCATGATAGCCGCACCTAGGCATAAGGTTTTGGTGATATTGGTCATGTTGTTGTCTCATTTTCTTGCAAATTTAGATAATAAGCAACTAAGGTTGCAAGGCCTATAGTTAATAAATGTTTTTTGCACAAAACTTTTGCGCAAAAC
>CAVHVH010000006.1:0-445 GCA_963639385.1 Oscillospiraceae bacterium | reverse complement strand
CAAAAAAAAGAGGAGTATTTTCTTGATGCAGAAATACTCCTCTTTTTTATGGGTTTGCCTTTCGGCGATGTTGTTGTTAGGCGTTGGTTGTAACCACTCTCTTTTCGCGTATGCGGGCTGCCTTTCCGGTGAGCTTGCGCAGATAGTAGAGCTTGGCGCGGCGTACCTTACCAACTTTGTTCACCTCGATAGAGTCAATGTTGGGCGACTCGATGGGGAATATACGCTCTACACCTACAGTGCCCGACATTTTGCGGACGGTGAAACGCTTCTTGTCACCATGACCAGCGATCTTGATAACTACACCGCGATAGAGCTGGATACGCTCTTTCGAACCCTCGACGATTTTGTAAGCGACAGTGATAGTGTCTCCAGCCTTGAAAGCGGGGAACTGCTTGCCGGTTGCAAATGCTTCTTCAGCAACTTTAATTAAATCCATTGTGTT
>CAVHVH010000005.1:0-34246 GCA_963639385.1 Oscillospiraceae bacterium | reverse complement strand
GCACCTCAAGAATAAAAACAAACGAGTTTGTTTTGTATTCTCTTCGGTTTGCACTTTATGTCTATTTGCCATGAAGTTAGGCTGCACCTCAAGAATAAAAACAAACGAGTTTGTTTTGTATTCTCTTCGGTTTGCACTAACTTTGCAAGTGCAATTGGTTCATAGATTGATTAAAAAGGGAATCGGGTGAAAATCCCGGACAGTCCCGCTGCTGTGTACACTTAGAGCCCCGCTAAACGGGGGGAGGTCAACCACTATGTCACTGACAATTTTTCGGGAAGACGGTTGGCAGGTTATTGCCTAATGGGTAATAAAGGGTGTGAGTCAGAATACCTGCCGTTGCTATATATAAATATAAGGTGTAGTATCTGCGCGGACAGACAGTACACAAAATAGAATAATGGAGAATGTGAGAATTAACTTGCCCATAATGCTTTTTCTGTTCTTGTTGGCAGGAACGGTAAGGGTAGGTGCGCAGCATAAAGATACGGCCAATGTGCATAAATTACCTACCGTAATGGTAGAAAGTAAGCATAAACTGGCTGCTTCGTCGGCACCTGTGCGTGCAGTGGGACAGGCCGATTATCTTCATTTGGGTATAACCAGTATAGCTGATGCCATTAATCGCTTGGCAGGAGTTACCCTACGTGATTATGGCGGTGCAGGAGGAATGAAAACGGTATCGGTGCGTGGTTTCGGCGCCCAGCATACAGGCGTAAGTTACGATGGGGTGATGCTGAGCGAGATTCAAAGCGGTGAGATAGATGTGTCGCGCTACGCTATAGATAATGTGCAGAGCCTTACCCTCACGATAGGCGATGGTGACGATATATTTGTAACAGCAAGACAGGCCACAACTCCCGCAGTACTTTCTATACAGACAGTAAACAGTATTCCGCCAGACACTAAACCTCATACTACGGCACAGATTCGGCTTGGCTCATGGGGATTTACCAATCCCTATCTTCGATATACGCAGCGGGTCGGGCGCAATGTGGCTCTTACGGCAGAGGGAGACTATGTATACGCAGATAACAACTATCCCTTCAAACTGCGCAATGGCAGTGTAACTACAATTGAGCATCGTACCAACAGTCGTATGCGTAGCGGTCATGCTGAGCTGAGTGCCCTGTGGACACCCGATAGCCGCAACAGCCTATGGGCCAAGATATACTATTATGACAACGACCGCCAGCTGCCGGGCATAGTGCAGTATTATACAAATGTGTGTGGACAACGGTTACACGACCGCAATGCCTTTGCACAGGTACGCTGGTTAGGACAACTGTCGCAACGCCTCTCGCTGCGTGCGATAGGAAAAGTAAATTGGGCATCATCGGCCTATAGCGATACGTTGCTGCCAGACCGGCGCGACGATGCCACTTACAACCAACGTGAGTACTATGTCTCGCTGTCGGGACTATACACCTTTGGACGTGGCTTCTCGGCCAATTATGCATCAGACTATTATTACAATAGTCTTAACAGTACGCTGACTACAGACCGTAGACCCTATAGGCACACCTTGCTTCAGACAGCTGCAGTAAAATATCATAACCAGCGCTTTACTGCATTGGCGCGCTTATTGTGGACGGCATGCTTTAACGGTGCCCGTCAGGGTGAAAGTCAAAGTGATATGCGTAGATGGTCGCCGTCGGTATCACTGTCGTACAAGCTCCTTGCTGGTGAAGAACTATATCTGCGCGCATCAATGAAAGATATCTTTCGCGTGCCATCATTCAACGAGTGCTATTTCCACCATTACGGCAGTACAGATATACGTCCAGAGAATACACGGCAGTATAATATAGGTGTAACATGGAAACACCGATGGACAGAACGGGTAGTGGGGCAGATTATGGCCGATGGTTATCTGAACCGTATCAGTGACAAGATAGTGGGTGTACCTTATAATATGTTTATATGGCGTACTGTAAACATGGCCAAGGCTCGTGGTATGGGTGTTGATGGAGAAGCACGGATAGAATGGACACTGGCTGAGCACCACAAGATAGATTTTGCAGCCTCATATACCTATCAGCGTATAGCCAATCGTACTAATCCTGACTCACCCAATTACGGTAAACAGGTGCCTTATCAGCCCCTCAATCAAGGCAGTGCATCGGTAGGATGGACCAATCCTTGGCTCTGCTTGACTCTGCACGGACAAGCTGCTGGAGGGCGGTGGGCTACCGCCAACCATTATCGCGGTACGCGTGTTGGCGGTTATGTAGATATGGGTATTACCGCTTACCGTGATATAAACATAGGTAATACGCGTATGCAACTGCGTGCCGATGTAGAAAATCTGTTGAATAGGCAATATGAGATAGTAGCTAACTACCCCATGCCGCGTATTCACTGGCGTATAGGCGTAAAAGTAGAAATATAGTATTAACAATAAGTATAATGAAAATGACAATGAGAAAAAGTTTTTATGCTTTGGCAACGCTCATAGTTAGCGTGCCTTTGTTTTTCACTTCGTGTAACGATGACGATGGTCCTTCTTACCACTATGAAACAGTGTCTGATGGTGCCTATATCGTCAATTCTGGTAACATGTCTAGTTCTATTGACGGTTCGCTTACGGCCATCAATTATGCTAACAACGTAGTGCTTCAGAACGCTTTTGCTACGGCCAATGGTGGCCAAAGCCTGGGTTCAGTTCCTAATGACGGACTTGTGTATGGCAGCAAGATGTATATCGTAGTAGACGGTTCGAATACGGTAGAGGTGGTTAACCGCAATACTCTAAAACGTATCAAGCAGATAAGCACTACCGAACTGTTGGGAACTGCCGAAGGTAAGTCGCCCCGCCATATTATTGCCGGCAATGGCCATATATTCTTTACAACCTATGGTGGGTATGTGGCTGCCGTAGATACCATTAACTACAAACTTTCTGCCAAGTATAAGGTAGGTTCATATCCAGAAGGATTGGCAGGATACAACAATACATTGGTAGTTGCCAACTCTGATTATGCTCAAGGCAATGGTAATATATCTTTCATAAATTTAGGTACAGGTAATGTAGAAACACGTACGGTAGAAGGTATACACAATCCTCAAAAGATATTTATCAACAACGGTGCTGTGTATATTCTTGACTGGTCGTATTACGAGGGCGAATGGCCTAACTCTGTAGAGAAGGGTGAGAGTGCCATTAAGTATCTTACAGGCTCTCAGGCCACCAAGGTAGCCGATGCCTACTATGCCACCATGTATAATGGAAAATTCTATATAATTAGCGATCCTTATGGTACGCCCGCCTATAAAGTATGTACTGTCTCTCCAAATTCATCGGCATCAGAAGTAAATACGCTGAATCTCACAGAAAAAGTATTCTCTCCTGCAGGCATTGAAGTAGACCCTGCTTCGGGCGATATATTTGTGCTTTCTTATAACCCGGGTGAAGGAGGTTATGCCGATTATTACAGTGACGGCTATGTTATACGCTACAATAATAGCGGAAGCCTATTGTACAAGTATGATACAGGTGTAGGTCCTTGTGCTATGTTCTTCGGCGTAAGCATGAAAACTGTTTTAGATAATTGATACAGGTAACCATGAGTACCTTGCGTTCTCTGTGTAAATTGTATATAGCATGTGTTGTTGCCGTCTTGGTATCGTGCCAGGGCGGCAATAACCATATATCCCCGCAGACCGAGGGCGATACGGTAAAGTTTGACTATGCTACGCTGCTTACCGTGGTACGCTATGCCGACCATGTGCATGTAGATATAGCCAATCCCTGGGCAAAGGGAAAAACGCTGCGAAGTTATGACATAGTTCCCCCGTTAGGCAAGGTTGTAGTTACAACCACGGCTCATTGCCAGTTGATTGACTGGTTAGGCGCAACGGATGCCGTGGCTGGTGTGTGCGACTCCCGGTATATAGGGGTTGATGAAATTAAGAGAAGACTGAAAAGCGGCAAAACCATAGATTGTGGCAACTCGATGAATCCCGATGTAGAGCGAATGGTAGGGATTGGAACCGATGCCATAATCGTATCACCCTTTGAAAATAGTGGAGGTTACGGACAGCTGGAACGTACCGGAATACATATTATAGAGGCAGCCGACTATATGGAACCATCGCCGTTGGCCCGTGCCGAATGGATGAAACTCTATGGAATTCTCTTTGGGCGCGAACAACAGGCCGATTCGCTCTTCCATGTTGTAGATAGTACGTACAACAATATGCGCCGAGAGGCCTTGAAAATGAAAGAAGGGAGAACGTTGCTTGTAGAGCGTAAAACAGGAAATGTATGGTATTGTCCCGGCGGTAAAAGCACCATAGGCACGCTGATAAGTGATGCCCATGGGCTCTATCCGTGGATGAACGATGGGCATAGCGGATCGCTCCCCATGGCTCCCGAACAGGTGATAGCTCGCGGAGCACATGCCGATGCCTGGATGTTTGTATGCTCGGGCAACACCATAACTTTGGCCGAATTGGCACAAGAATATGCGGGATACAAGATACTTGATGCCTATCGCAAGGGCAATGTATATGCCTGCAATACAGATAAATCACATTATTTTGAGGAAATTCCTTTCCGTCCTGATTATCTCTTGCGCGACTATATCCAAATAGCGCATCCAGGAGTTGACTTGGGCGGATTGAGATACTATAAGCGTGTTGAATAAAATAATTTACATAGCACTGATCGCATTAATAGTTGTCTTGCTGATAATCGGACTGTTGACGGGCAGTGTAGACATACCCATGTCTGCCGTGTGGGATATTCTTACAGGAAAAGGCAATAGCGTAGACGGAAGTTGGCGTTTTATAATTCTCGAGTCGCGTCTGCCGCAAATGATAACGGCCATGCTTAGTGGAGGATGTCTTGCTACTGCCGGACTGATGATGCAGACTGTGTTTCGTAATCCATTGGCCGGCCCCGATGTGTTTGGTATTAATGGTGGTGCTGGCCTTGGTGTGGCCTTGGTAATGCTTCTTGCAGGCGGGAGTGTTGCAGTAGGAACTATGACTGTTACCGGGAGCTTGGCGATACTTATTGCGGCCTTCATAGGGGCTATGGTAGTAATGGCCGTAATCTTGTTTTGTTCAACCCTTGTGCGCAATGGTGTAATGTTACTTGTTGTAGGCATTATGGTGGGGTATCTCTCGTCGTCGGCAATCACTCTGCTCAACTATAGAGCCACCGAGCAGGGCGTACGGTCGTTTATGCTATGGGGAATGGGAAGCCTTGATGGAGTAACGCCATCGTTGCTGCCGCAGTTTGTTATCGTTACGTTGATAGCATTGGTGTTGAGCTTGGTTATGGTAAAGCCCCTTAATCTACTCTCGCTGGGTGACAACTACGCCCGCAATTTAGGACTCAATACTCGTTCAGCGCGTAACCGTATATTATTACTTGCGGGTATGCTTACGGCCTCGGTAACCGCCTATTGTGGTCCGATAGCTTTTATAGGATTGGCCGTGCCGCACATAGCTCGCCTGCTTGTTGTAACCGACGATATGCGCAGGCTATTGCCTGTAACTATGCTTACTGGAGCTATTGTCACAATGTTGTGCCATTTGTTGTGCTTTATTCCTGGTGGCTCTGGACTTCTACCGCTTAATGCGGTAACGCCATTGATAGGCGCACCAGTGATAATATATGTAATTATGAAAAAACGATGAACAAGATAACAACTAAACAAGGCGATATGGGACTTACTACTCTGATAGGACATGCAAGGGTAGAAAAAACCGATGTAAGGATAGATGCCATTGGTGAGATAGACGAACTGATGTCAGTGTTGGGCATGCTTAAGGCATGTCCCTTGCTTTTGGCTGATATATACAGTAGGGTAGAGCGTATTCAAAATACGCTAATGACAGTGATGAAACATATTGCCACATCTGGAACAGATACGCCCGATAATCTTCAGACCGAAATAGATTATATGGAACAATTTATGAATAAGGTCTGTAACGATAGGAATTTCACTTTTGTTCTCCCCGGCTCATCACCCGCTGAGGCGCTGGCGCAGATGGCACGGGCCAAGGCTCGTACGGCAGAGCGCCGCATGTGTATAGTAAATGGCCAAATAAAGCTGTCGCCCACAGTGATGGCTTACATCAACCGCCTATCAGATTATCTATTCGTGATAGCCTCTCTCTTATAAGAATTTAATAGAGATTTGATACAAAAAAGTCTGTATAGAAGTATGCAAAACCGCCATACTGTGAGTCTTAATGCTCAGCAGTATGGCGGTTGTCGTATGGTTACGCCTTTATGCGTTATGAGTGTGCAGATGTAAATTCTTCAAGGAACCGCGTGTCGTTCTCGGAGAACATGCGCAAGTCGCTTACACGATATTTTAGGTTTGCTATACGCTCTACGCCCATGCCGAAAGCATATCCCGTATATACTTTGCTATCTATTCCGCAAGCCTCGAGTACATTGGGGTCTACCATGCCGCATCCTAAAATTTCTACCCAACCGGTATGCTTGCAGAAACCGCAGCCTTTTCCGCCACAGATGTGACAACTTATATCCATTTCGGCACTTGGTTCGGTGAATGGGAAGTAGCTGGGGCGCAAACGTATATCGGTGTCTGGCCCAAACATTTCACGGGCAAAGGTGAGCAAAACTTGTTTGAGGTCGGTAAAGCTAACGTTCTTGTCAACGTAGAGTCCTTCTACCTGATGGAAGAAACAATGCGCACGGGCAGAAATAGCCTCGTTGCGGTAAACACGTCCCGGACAGATAATGCGGATAGGAGGCTCGTGACATTCCATGTAGTGCGACTGGTCTCCAGAAGTGTGGCTACGTAGCAGAATGTTCTTGGTTACATCATCGGGATGCTGTTCAAGGAAGAACGTATCTTGCATATCGCGTGCTGGATGGTCGGCGGCGAAGTTAAGCATAGTGAACACATGCTTGTCATCGTCCATTTCAGGACCATCGGCAAGGGTGAAACCCATACGCGAGAAAATGTCAATAATTTCGTTCTTGACAATAGTCAGCGGGTGGCGTGCACCCAAGGCTATTGGATATGGTGTGCGGGTAAGGTCAATGTCGCTCCCAGTATCTTCTGAGTTTTCAATCTGTTCTTTCAGATCGGTTATCTTGCCTTGTACGGTTTGTTTGAGTTCGTTGATTTTCATGCCCACCGCCTTTTTCATTTCAGAGGGGACATTTCTGAATTCTGCCATAAGGGCGGTGATAGCGCCTTTCTTGCTAAGGTATTTCAGCCTTAGTTGTTCTACCTCTTCAGCATTCTTGGCGCTTAGGTTCTCCACTTCCTTTAGCAACTCTTCTATCTTGTCGGTTATCATAGTTACATTATTGTATTATAAAATCGTTGCAAAGGTAATATTTTTAAGGGAAAATAAAAAATATATCGAAATAAAGTTGTACTTTTGCAACGTTTTGAAAGTCTTGGGCAAACACCCAGTATATGGTGGTCTCGTATGGCTTTGCGATTATTATAAAAGATGATTTTGGATATGAGAAAGTGTGCCTTATTGGCAATGCTTGTAATGATGGTCTTGGCCATAGTATTCTCTACAACGGCATGTTCGGATAAAAAGCCGGTGGCGACAGATAGCCTGACCGTGGAAGACACTATTGACACTGTGGCTCAGGATACCCTGGAAACTATTATTGAGCAGCAGCCTATGCCTAAGGCTGCCGATGAGTTGTTCGACGATTTTTTCTTCAATTTTGCAGGAAACCGAAAGTTGCAGGTCAAGCGTATAGTATTCCCCTTACCGGTGTACAATGAAAATAAGTTGCTGCGAACAATTCCTGCTCGCCAGTGGAAGATAGATCATTTCTTTATGCACCAAGAGTATTATACCCTTATTTTTGATTCGCGCCGCCAAATGTCGGTGGTCAAAGATACGTCTATCGCTCATGTTGTGGTAGAGAAAATACATTTGGCCGATGAACAAGTAAAACAGTATGTGTTTGACCGTATCGATGGACTGTGGAAGCTTACCAAGATTGTAAACCATTCAGCGCGTGGCGGTTATAATGCCAACTTCTTGGCCTTCTATCACCGTTTCTCTACTGATAGTATTTTTCAGGCAGAAAGTCTTGATGACGAGGTTACCTTTACCGCACCCGATCCTGATGATGACTTTGCCTCTATCACAGGAACTATGCTTCCAGAACAATGGGAAGCCTTCAAACCTACTTTCTTCCCTCACGGAACTATCTATAACATACTTTATGGTCAGCACTATTCAGAGAGTAACCATAAAATATTTGCCGTGCGTGGTATTTCGAACGGGCTGGAGATGGAAATGACTTTCAACCGTCGTCAGGGTAAATGGCGACTGTCAAGCTTCAGCTATTGAACCCACTTCTATTTCTTGCTATATGAAGGATATAAAAGACTATTCGCTTCTTGCCCACAACACTTTCGGTATTGATGCACGTTGCCGTCGCTATATGGAATATGCCGATGTTGAAGAGGCTCAGTATATCTGTCGCCATCTTTCAGAGGCCGACTATCCACTCTTGCTGATAGGCGGAGGCAGCAATCTTCTGCTCACGGCCGATTATCCAGCAACGGTGATAACTCCCGAGGCTCGTTTTGACGTGAAGGTAGCAGATTGCGCCGATGATGCCGATGCTGTAGAATTGGAATGTTGGGCAGGAACCACATTTGATGATGTGGTGGCTTATGCCGTGGAACATGGATGGTATGGCGCCGAAAACCTGTCGCTTATACCTGGCGAGGTGGGAGCTTCTGCCGTGCAGAATATAGGTGCTTATGGAGCTGAAGCCCAAGATATTATAGTTAAGGTAAATGCCATTGAGATAGCTACGGGGCGTGCGGTTGAGATAGCCTCAGATGAATGCGAATATGGTTATAGACAGAGCCGTTTCAAGCACGATTGGCGCGACTGTTTTCTTATTACCTCGGTTGTATACAGACTTTCGCGGCATTTTGAACCACGGTTAGACTATGGCAATATCAAGGCTACGCTTGCCGAACGGGGTATAAATAGTCCTACGGCTGTAGAGTTGCGCCAGGCTATCATTGATATACGCCGGGCCAAACTACCCGACCCCAAGATAGTAGGCAATGCCGGAAGTTTTTTTATGAATCCAGTTGTTTCTGCCTCTCATTTCGAGCGTATGCTCGCACAATACCCCGATATGCCACACTATCGTATAGACGAAGACCATGTGAAAATACCCGCAGGATGGATGATAGACAAGTGCGGCTGGCGAGGACGTACAATAGGGCATGTAGGCGTGCATGAGAAGCAAGCCTTGGTACTGGTTAATAGGGGTGGAGCTACTGGTAGCGAGGTGGTAGAACTTTACAAGGCTATTCAGCGCGATGTAAAAGACCGGTTTGGTATTGATATCTACCCCGAAGTGAATGTAAAATAAAGGTTGACGAATATGGGGAAGTCTGCTGTTTTCACTTTTCTTGGTACAGGAACCTCTGGAGGCGTACCCTCGCTGGGTTGTACATGTGCCGTGTGCCGTAGTAGCAATGCCCTTGACCATAGGTTGCGTAGTGCAGCGTTGTTAGAGAGCGGCGATACGCGGGTACTCATAGATTGTGGCCCAGATATACGTCAACAACTAATGCCTCTACCATTCAAACCTCTTACGGGGGTACTACTAACTCATGTACATTACGATCATGTAGGTGGACTTGACGACTTGCGCCCATTTTCTATATTTGGCGACATAGATATCTATGCCGACCAAACCACTGCCGACGGCATACACCGCGTAATGCCTTATTGCTTTACCGAAAAATTGTATCCCGGTGTACCCCATATTAATCTACATACGATAGAGCCTCACCGGCCTTTCTCTGTGGGCGATATAGGTGTTATGCCTATACAGGTAATGCACGGGCAGATGCCAATCATTGCCTATAGGTTCGGCTCTTTGGCGTACATTACTGATATGAAGACTATCTCTGATAAAGATAGAAAAATGCTTATAGGAGTAGAGACATTGGTGGTCAATGCTCTGCGGTGGGAGAAAGAACATCATAGTCATATGTTGGTGGCTGATGCTATAGCTTTTGCACGCAGTATAGGCGCTCGGCGTACTTATTTTACCCACATGACTCACCGGATAGGTTTTCATGATGAAGCCAATTCCCGTCTTCCAGAGGGATTTTCTTTTGCTTACGATGGTCTAAGCTTTGAGGTAAAGCTATAGGGTGGTTCTAAAAATTACCACCGCCAAGTTCATTCTTTGTTGGGAGAATTGCGTTTTGTCATCTTTCGGCTTCTTTTCGGTTCAAAGTGCCAGTTCGCTCAGTCATAATGCCCGCATTATTCTTTCGATCATTTACACTCTGTCCTCGAAAATAATGCCGAAATCTGACAAAGCTAATTTATAGAACCACCCTATAGCATAGAAACCGGTTTGTAAGAATGCTTGGTATGATATTCTGAGGTATTCAAATTGAAAACATAAAGAGTTCTTGTTATCTTACTTTCAGACTGTCGCCTACGCGAATTTGGTAGTCGGGAGTAAGGTTGTTCTTTTTGTACAGACTTTCAAGGCGCATGCCATATTTCTGGGCAATCAGATACATACTTTCGCCAGCCTTTACTATATGTGGATGGTGTTTGAATTCCTTGGGTGCTCGTTTTTGCTTTTTCTTGAGATATATGATATCACCCTTGTGTAGGGTTTCGCGTTTGTTGCGCTCGTTGTACTTGGCAAGCTTGCGGTAGCTTACGCCTATCTCTCGCCCTAACTGACGGAATGTTTCGCCTTCACGCGCATATACATAGTAGTTCTTATTGAAGTAGTATATGGGATGCAGGCTGGGGTTGCTGGGTGTTACGCGCTCGGTGCCAGAGTGGCGTGCTATGTAATGGTCATAGGTCTTGGCCTTGTCGTACTGATCCAGCTGGTATAGTTCAATGATGTTGATAAGCTGGTAGGCGTACTTAGGATTGGTAGCATAGCCAGCGGCCTTTAGTCCATGGGCCCATCCGCGGTAGTCGGTAGTGTTGAGCGAGAAAAGACTGCGGTAACGCGGCTTTTCGGTGAGAAATCGACTATGGTCTTCGTAGCTTTCCAATACAGAGTTGTAGGCGCGGAAGCATTCGTTCTTCAGATCATCGTCGTGATAGGTAGTGGCTCCAGTCCAATCGTGGCATTTTATGCCGAAGTGGTTATTGCCTTTAATGGCCAAATCGCTCAGCCCGCCCCGGCTCTCCAGCAGTCCCTGTGCCAGTGTGATGCTTGCAGGGATACGGTATCTGAGCATTTGCTGTATGGCCAGGTCTTTATACTGGTTGATATATTGTTGGTATTGCGTATTTTGGCGCATCTGTGCGTAAGACGCAAGACAGAGCAATACGGCAAACAGTGAAATACAGAATTTCCTCATTTCTTGGGTATATGTTTTTGCAAAATTACTTATAAATAGCGGATTATCAACAGACAACGGCAAATAATTGGTAAAAAAGTCATCGTAATGCCCGTTCTACTTATATACCATGTGACTCGCGTACATGCCCTGTGCGCTTTATAAGGGGGCAGAAAATGGAGAAAAAAGGGTGCGAAGAGTCCCTTATCTTCGATATTTTTGACTATATTTGCAGCTATAATTTATACCGCATGGCCATAGATAATCCACATATAATAATATTGGCACTCGGATGCAACGTTGCTCCAGAAATAAATATGGCTCGTATGCAGACTGCTTTGGCCAGTTATTTCCCTAAAATTAGGTTTACCGCTCAGATGGTAAACCAAGCCATAGGCATTGTGGCTCCATCGTTTACTAATTGTTTAGCATGGATGCCGGCAGATATTGCCTATAGTGAATTGTATACCATTACTAAGAATATAGAACAAGATCTTGGAAGTTTAGCTACTGATAGAAACACGGGCGTAGTAGTTGCCGATATAGATATACTATACTGTGGTGGACACAAGTATCATGAGGTCGACTGGAAGCGCCCCTATATACAACAACTTTTGGCCGGAATGCTGGCCGATGAAGATTAACGCGAGGCTCTTAGAGAAGCCATATTGTCATAACGCCGTTTCATCCACCGGTTGTAGATGTTGCGAAGCCATAATGGGTGTATCGCTATAAAAATAAGACCTATTGTTAGCAGAATTATATGTGATACGGTTTGCCCGAATAGGGCTTGGGTTGGCATTACAATAATCATCGGACCAAGGTATACCCCAAAACTTATAGCCATCTGCACATAATTTCCGTTGATGCCGGCCTTACCTGTGAACTTGGTATTTAGGGGCATGGTCTGCTTGTTGTATATGGCCAGTTGGAACAGTATGAAATACTGGAAACCAGCGGTAAATATGGCATAAGATACAAGCATCAATAGGCTCCATTTCCCGGTAAATACTTGAGGTAACATAAGCAGGAAAGGCCAAAATAACATGGCACTATAGATATAGTATTTGGTACGCAGTAGCAAGAGTATGTTCTCTTTATGTATCATCAGTCCGTCAATATAATTGCCCTCGTACCCCATGATCTGCATTATCGTCATCGAACCGAATACCAAATAGCAATATAGACACCAAAATGAACCCATTGTAGCATCGTTGTACAAATCGGTAAAGCTGATGAGTAAACTGAATATTGTTATCGTAAAGAATGCCATTATCAGCCCCTTGCGTGGACTCTTGTTGCGTCTGAGCATACGCAGTTCCATCTTGGCATACATACCTATGTCTCCATATTTATCAAGAAATGCCATCTGGCGGGTGTTGTGGGTCTTTACAGTTTCTTTCTTTTGCAGTTCGCATCGCACATGACCATATTGTAATTGGCGATTTATGTATACAAGAACGGCCAATAGTGCTACTATACCTATATATATAAGAATATTGCCGTGCTCCATCATTGTGCCGATAGAGGCATAGAGGTCAAAGAACTTTTTCCATCCAGTGGGGGTACCCATTGCTGCCAGCACGGGCCATGCTATTATTGCATAAATGGCCAACGGCAGTAGCCACCACCATAGCGAATCGTTTATAAGTGTTTTTACAATAAGATACCATTGACTATTGGCGGTAAAGAGTAACCACCATACGGCAAGAAATAACAAAGACATCCATATGCCGTAGCTGAACAAAATAGACATCAGCGTAAACGGAACAAAGATGACAAACCACGTAAGGTTGTAGGTGCTGAGTATTGATGTGGCTATAAACGTATCTATGCAGACATAGCGCGGCAACGGCAACAGACAATATGTTTTTGCTGTTTGTGCTGGCGTCTGTTGAGCCACAAATCTGAGACCGAAATCTATTAACAGCATAAAAGGAGCCAGACCAAAGCAAAATTCCATGGGGGTGGTACTGCGGCTACCATTGGCTATGGTAGACAGCATTATTGCTATAGACAACATATAGAGAAAACCAAAACTCAGCAAAAACCAAATGATGTATTTGGCCGATCTGTTTTGGTTATAGTTCAGCGCACGGCGGTCTGCCAACTTGCGGTGATGGCGTAACTCCTTGAATATCTGGTATCTGTTCATAGTTCTGTATATGGCTGGATATATGGCACAAAGAGTTATCTTAAATCTATGACTTCGGCCTGTGGGTAATCTTTAGCTTTAAAGGTAAATATGCCATCGGCCAGTTTGCAAGCCTTGAAATTGCGTATGGTAATGGTTGTCCACGCTTTCCCCTGTCTCATTTTTACAGTCTCGGGGTGGTATGTTTTTTTGTTGACAAGGATATACATTTCAGGTACACTACTCTTTTGGTTTTGGGCTGTAAGATGTACCCAGTACGATTGGCCCTTGTCAGTGAGTGCCATATTGTAGCCATTACGGTACATATTGATAAAGCGGTAAGGGTTCATTTGAATCTGCTGGGCAGCATTGGGCGTGCTTACGTTGACCTCTTCGGTCGATTTAAGATAAGTCCATTGTGTCTTGCCGTTATACCATACCGTTGATACTGGAGTAGTTACTTGAAACATATTGCCTTTTATATTCAAGCGACCGCTTACGGTACCTGTTTTTGTACCCGAAATAGTAAATTGGGCGGTGGCTCCAGTTTTGTTGCTTACTATGGCTGCGGTCTTGTCTAATACGGCTTTAGCCTGTTGAGTATTTTGGGCGTTTGTACCGATGGCCAATACTGCCATCAGTACGGTGCATATTGTTTTTCCTATCATTTGTCTGATAAAATAGTGTTCAATTGATTTTCGTCGATTACTAGAACTTGGCGGGGCTTTGATCCCATGGCTGCGCCTACAATGCCGTACTGTTCGAGTAAGTCCATGATTCGGCCAGCACGGTTGTAACCTATGCTGAATTTGCGCTGTATACTGCTTGTAGACCCTTGCTGGTTGAGTACTACATACCGGGCTACCTCGTTGAGCATGGGGTCTTGGTCAGCTATCGGTTCGCGGGGTATGCCTTCGCCTCCGCCTTGTGTAACGTCTACAGGTTCGGGTAGCTCCATAGGCTCTACCGGACCGGGTTGGTCTTCTATGTAGGCATTTACTGAGTTTATTTCTTCAGTGTCAATGAAAGCGCACTGTACACGTACAGGCTCCGAACCATTGAGGAATAGCATATCGCCCATACCTATTAGCTGGTCGGCTCCCTTGCGGTCGAGTATGGTACGCGAGTCTACCTGTGCTCCTACGCGGAAGGTCATTCTACCAGGGAAGTTGGCCTTGATGTTACCCGTGATGATAGATGCGGTGGGGCGCTGTGTAGCTATAACCATGTGTATACCTACGGCGCGGGCTAGCTGGGCTATACGCATTATAGGAAGTTCAACCTCTTTGCCAGCGGTCATGATAAGGTCGCCGAACTCATCGATGATAACAACGATGTAGGGCATATATTCGTGGCCATTGTTAGGGTTGAGCTTATGGTTCAAGTATAGGGCGTTATAGTCTTTTATCTTGTTTACGCCAGCCGCTTTGAGTAGATCGTAGCGATGGTCCATTAGTGTACAGAGCGAGTTCAGTGTACGTACAACTTTCTGTACGTCAGTAATGATGGGCTCTTCATCGTTCTCAGGTAGACTTGCCATGAAGTGTTGGGCTATCTTATTGTAGGGGGTAAACTCTACTTTTTTGGGGTCTACCAGTACGAATTTTAGTTCGTTGGGGTGCTTCTTGTAGAGTAGTGAGTTGATGATAACGTTAAGGCCTACAGACTTACCCATACCGGTGGCACCGGCCACAAGTAGGTGAGGCAGTTTGGCGAGGTCTACCATAAACACTTCGTTGGTGATGGTCTTTCCCAAAGCTAATGGTAATTCCATCTTAGTTTCCTTGAATTTTTTTATTCCCAATACGCTTTCCAACGATACGGTGTGCTTCTTCTTGTTGGGCACTTCTATACCTATAGTACCTTTGCCAGGAATTGGCGCAATGATACGTATGCCGAGGGCAGCCAAACTTAAAGCTATATCGTCTTCCAAGTTGCGAATTTTAGCAATTCTAGTACCTGGCGATGGCGTGATTTCGTATAGGGTAACGGTGGGCCCTACTGTGGCATTAATCTTGTCTATGCTTACGCCGAAGTTCCGCAAAACATCTACAATGTGGGCGTTGTTGGCCTTGATTTCGTCCATGTCAACATCGTTAGAACTGCCGTCGTCGTGGCTTTTCAGTAGGTCGAGCGTGGGGAATTTGTACCGGGTAAATGGTTCGCGTGGGTCTATGGGTGTCTTGCGTATTTCTTCGGCAGTTAGCCTCTTACCTTGGGTTACCTCTTCGCCTTTAGGTACTTCTATGGTTAGAGTGCTGGGCTCTACCTCATCGCTTCCGCTTGATACAGGGCTATCGGCCTGAGAGCCTTGGCTCTTGGTGTTGTCTGGGGTTAGGTCTACAACAGTAGGTGCTGTCTCGATGATGTTTTCCGGAGTTTCGCTGTTATCATCATCATTTTCGCTGTCTACGGTTTCTTCTTCATCGTCTAGAGTAGTCTTGGGCGTATTTATGGTAATCTTTATTCTTGAAGTGAAATATCCTACTGGGTTTAGTATTTTGCGGATAATGTTTATGGTTTCAGCGCTAAGGTATGTTAGGAATGTAATGGCTGTTATGGCCAGTGTTACTATCAGTCCCGGCGGGCCGATAAGATTTTCCATGAAATTAACGCAGAAAAGACCGTGCCGGCCACCAGGGTTGAATACCAAGTCGCCTGCAAAGGGAGTGATGAATTTGGCGAGAACTACCGAGGCCCATATCATAATGAGGGCAATGCAGCAGAACCACTTGAGAAGATTAATCTTATAGATGCGCATTAGCCATAGCGCCACCAAGAAAAGAAATGTGGGAATGAGGAATGCGGCAAATCCGAAATTAACAGTGATAAGAAAATAACTGAGTAAGGCTCCCAGTGAACCACAATAGTTGGTAAATTGGCGGTTGGCATTTACCCATTCTCCAGGACGCAAGTCTTCGAGTATACTTTGGTCGGCCTGGCCTGTATTGAAATAGGATATCATGGCTATGGTCATGTATATCACGAAGCATAGTACAAGAAGTCCTAAGATGAAATCTACTTTTTCGTTGCTCAGCAGGTTGACGAATCCCACTGCTTCGCCTATTGATTTTGGCTTTTTTTCTGTTTTTTTCTTTGCCATTATGCCGTGTGTATTTAATTCATTTGTATGTCTTGCCAGTGTTCTGGTTGCGATGGAGTGTAGAGAAAGGGTCACACTGTGGCCGTTTTATCTGCAAAAATACGCCAAAAAAGTTAGATTCATTCTCAAAACGACCATTATTTTATGTTTTCCTTCGTTTTTTTGAGGTCACAAACAACGAATTGACTTGTCGGTGGTAATTTTTATACGCCCCTTAAATAAAAAAACAGCCGTGTCCTACAATCTCCATTGTCAGACTTTGGCTGTTTTGTGTACAATAATCTACATAAGGTTTTATTTCTCGTATGTCCACTCTCTCACAGAGTTCAACTTAATAACTTACTACTATTATAACAATGATGACCGTACTTACCCCTACCACAATAATGTATTTTTAACGATTTTAACATTTAACGTTGCGGGCCATCTTATATTTTGCCTAATTTTGTACATTATTTACCTTATGGTCGTAATTTTTAGAACCATCCAAAAGGTAGAAGCAAAAGGTAGAAGTAAAATAGATAGAGATGAAAGAGTATGTACATGCGATAAGATTTGTATTGGGTGTGTTGCTGTCAGTGGTGTCGACGGATGCGAATGCAACATCTGCCTTTACTCTATGGCGAGCCGGCACTGTAGTTACCGAGGCCGAAGTAAAAGCCTATGGTGAAGATCGTTGCTTTGTAAGTCAACCCTTGAATGATGCTATCTTTGCGCGTATGTGCTATTCATATATCGTCAATCCCCACATTGCGTGTACTAACCTTTGTTATCTGCATCTTTTGCACCGCGATATAAAAGGCAGGGTAGTGTTAGGCGAGATGGTGTGTAACCGTCTTGTAGCTGCCGATTTATTGGATATTTTTCGAAGTCTCTACCAGGCCGGCTACCCTATAGAGCGAATGGTGTTGATAGACGAATACAAAGCCGATGATGAGGCCTCGATGCGTGCCAATAACACTTCGTGTTTTTGTTATCGTCGCATAGCCGGTAGTCGTAAGGTGTCTGCTCATGCCATGGGCTTGGCCGTTGATATCAATCCACTCTACAACCCCTATGTTAAGCGTCGTGCCAATGGAACCCTTTTTGTTCAGCCGGCCAACGCAGGAGTGTATACCGATAGACAGAGAAAGTTCGACTATAAGATAGAGCGTGGCGATTTGTGTTATAGACTTTTTATAGAGCATGGCTTTACATGGGGTGGGGCATGGCGTACGCTTAAAGACTATCAGCATTTTGAAAAATCATTTTAGGGTGGTTTGTATAACCAGCCTATTCCGTGTGTAGTTGTGTTGCTCCTTGTAAATAAATGTTGGCTTTCTTGTTCATTTCAAAAGAAAACAGTAACTTTGCACTCGTTCACGGCTCCGTAGCTTAGCTGAATAGAGCGTCAGATTCCGGTTCTGAAGGTCTTGGGTTTGAATCCCAACGGAGTCACCATTTGGACTCTGTTTTCCGCATTTTACAACACTTTGGAAAACAATAAATTACACTATAAATCAAGCACTTACGACTAAAATGCAATGGGGTAAAAAGCAATATACCTTGTTGTATATATTTGCATATTTTTGCACCGTTTTAGACCTGTGCTAAAATTTTATCCACGGATTTATGCAACTATGCCATAATTATTTGTAATTTTGCAGTCAATAGCAACATGCATAATTGCATACTGATGGATAATAGTGCTACCGAACACATATTGACGCCGACCATAGACGCTCTTGCTGACCCCTCTTCGATGGAGGGGTTTCTCTGTGGATGTTCTTTCCCGTCGGGAGTGGTTCTTGACGAGATAATCCAATTGGCAAGAGCGATAGTTTTTCCAGGTTATTACGGTAAGTCTGATGTGAGAGTAGATACATTACGTTTTCATATAGGAGTAGATATCGAGCGGTTTTATAGTCTTTTAAAACGGCTTATTTGTGATGCTCTTGGTGTGGATAATCCTAATGCAGCCCCTGCCGCCCTTAGTGAAGAGGCCGAATATAAGGCGTTGCGTATGGTAGAAATGCTGCCCGAGTTGCGTCGAAAACTCTATTCTGATGTAGAGGCGGCCTATTTAGGAGACCCTGCCGCCCGTAGTTTTGCAGAAATTGTAAGTTGTTATCCTACCATCAAAGCTTTAGTAAACTATCGAATGGCTCACGAACTTTATTTGATGGCTATTCCCCTTGTACCACGTATGATAACAGAAAAAGCCCATTCTGAAACCGGAATAGATATTCATCCCGGGGCCACCATAGGCGAACATTTTGCCATAGACCATGGTACGGGTGTGGTGATAGGTGAGACATGTCGTATAGGTAACAATGTAAAGATATATCAGGGAGTTACGTTGGGTGCACGCAGTTTTCCGCTCGACACCGCCGGCAACCCCATTAAGGGTATACCCCGCCATCCTATACTTGAAGACAATGTGGTAGTTTATGCCAACGCTACCATTTTAGGTCGTGTCACCATAGGCGAGGGCTGTATAGTAGGAGCCAATACGTGGGTGATGACCGATATGGCTCCGCAGACAAGCAAATATATAAAAAACAAAGACGATAAATAACAATGGAATTTGAACTCATCGCCAAAACCTTTATGGGCTTGGAGCCCGTTTTGGCACAAGAGCTGACCCAGCTGGGCGCTGACAATGTACAGATAGGACGCCGAATGGTGTCGTTTACAGGTAACAAGGAACTGATGTATCGTGCCAACTTCCAGTTGCATACGGCTATACGTATACTTAAGACCATAAAGCGCTTCAAAGCTCGCTCGGCTGAAGACGTGTACGAGGCAGTGAAGCAGATAGACTGGCAGAAGTATATACTCGAAGGCAAGACCTTTGCCGTAGACTCAGTGGTATATTCAGAGGAGTTCCGCAATTCCCGTTTTGTAACTTACAAGGTAAAAGACGCTATTGTAGACCAATTCAGAGAGAAAACTGGCAACCGCCCCAATATCTCTGTTGCCAATCCTGATATACGCCTACATATCCATATTGCGGAAGACGATGCTACGCTCTGTCTCGACTCGAGCGGTGAATCGCTACACCGGCGCGGTTATCGACAAGAAAGCGTGGAGGCACCGCTTAACGAGGTGCTGGCGGCAGGAATGATAATGATGACCGGCTGGAAGGGCGACTGCGACTTTGTAGACCCTATGTGTGGTTCAGGTACACTGCTGATAGAGGCTGCCCTAATAGCCCGCAATATTAGTCCAGGTGTGTTCCGCAAAGAGTTTGCCTTTGAGAAATGGCCCGATTTTGATGCCGACCTCTTCGATGCTGTGTATAACGATGACTCGGGTGAACGCGAGTTCAACCATCATATCTATGGGTACGACATTGATATGAAAGCGGTAAATACGGCCCGGCTCAATGTACGTGCTGCAGGACTGAGCAAATATATAACCGTAGAGAATGCCGATTTCAAAGATTTTACCAAACCTGCCAATAAGTGCATTATGGTTACCAATCCTCCTTATGGCGAACGTATCTCTACCCCCAACCTGCTGGCCACTTACAAGATGATAGGCGAGCGGCTCAAACATCAGTTTACTGGTAATGAGGCATGGATACTCTCTTACCGTGAGGAATGCTTCGAACAGATAGGACTCAAGCCATCGATCAAAATACCCGTGTATAATGGTAGTTTGGAATGCGAATTCCGTAAGTATGCCATCTTCGACGGCAAGATGCGCGATTTCCGTTCGGAAGGAGGCGTAGTAAAGACCGAAGAAGAGAAACGCGAGATGGCGCAAAAGCACCGCTTCCGCAAAGAGCGCGAATTTAAGCGCCGGTTGGACGAACAGGAAGAAAACGAAGAGGGCGATATTCGCTCGTTCAAGTTCCATTCGTTTGACGACGGACAACGGCAATCACGTCGTGGCAGAGATGAACGTTATGACGACCGTCGCAGTAAGGCTCCTCGTAAGTTCGGCGATTCAGACCGTCGTGGCAAAGATGCTCGCGGAGGCAAGTTTGGTGGTAAAGGCGGCAAGCGCAACCCGTTTAAGAAATCAAGCTCAGAAGATTGATAGTCTCAAATATGTCACTTTTGCCATGCAATAAGTTATCATAAATGCAACAGATGTGTGTTTGGTGGGGCAGCAGAATAATAATTTATATATAGGTGTAATTATGAATATCAAGATATCAATAGTCGTTATGGCAGCAATGTTATCAATGGATGCGCAGGCACAAACGGCACAGGTAGTGGGCGCCGTGAAAGAGCAGACCGGCACCAAGGGACTTACCCTCGAGGATATCAATTATGGTGGAAAAAACTACCACAATATGCGGGTGCAGAACCGCTGGTGTACATGGTGGGGTAACCGTCTTATACGTTTGGATGTCGAAGCGTGTAGCTTAGTAGACAAAAATACAGGCAAGGAAACTCCTCTGTTTGCCATCAACGAGGTAAACCAATGGGCAGGACCTACCAAGAGCCGTAAGATACATGCCTTATATAACGCTTCTTTCCCTTATGCTGACAAGAATATTGTGGTAATCAGCGAAGGGCAAACTATCTATACATTTGATTTCAAGAAAAAATCGTTGCTCAGCGAACGCCAAATTGATGGTGATATACTCGAGGCTTGTCCTGCAAGCGAGGCTGTAGTCTATCTTAAAGATAGCAACCTCTATGTAGAGCGTGGACTGAAACAGTGGAAACTTTCAGCCGATGGTTCGCGTGATATCGTGTATGGACAAAGCGTGCACCGCGATGAGTTTGGTATTCGCAAAGGAACCTATTGGAGCCCCGATGGCATGCGGTTGGCTTTCTATCGCATGGATCAGTCTATGGTGACAGATTATCCGCAGGTTAATATTCCAGAAATCAATTTTAATCATCCCGAAACGCAAAGTTGCATAGCAACAGCCGCTCCAGACAAATACCCTATGGCTGGAGAGACATCACACAAGGTTACCGTGGGCGTGTTTGACTTGAATACTGGTAAAACCATATACCTTAAGGCTGGCGACCCCACTGACCGCTATTTTACCAATATATCTTGGAGTCCTGATGGAAACAAGGTATATATGTTCGAACTCAATCGCGACCAAAACGATTGTCATCTCACTTGTTATGATGCAAAGACGGGTGAGAAGACGGGTGAGCTCTATCGCGAAACCGATGAAAAATATGTAGAACCACAAAATCCTATAGTATTTCTGCCCTGGGACAATTCTTCGTTTATAATGCAGAGCCGCTCAGATGGATACAACCATCTGTATCTATGCTCGATAGGAAAACACGGCAGTCGTATGGCCGGCAATACAGAGTCGGTAGAGATTAAGCAACTTACACAGGGCAACTGGGAAGTTTTCAATGTAGTAGGTTTTAATACCCGCCTTAAAAGCGTTATTATTACAGGCAATGCCTTGAACCCGATACAGAAAAATGTGTTTATGGTAAACTGTACAACGGGCAAGCGCACCCTTATTGATGCCAATGGCGAGGGATGGCATACTCCTAATCTGAGTGCTGATGGACAATATCTGTTAGATACATATTCAACTCCTGACACTCCCCGAAAAATAGTTGTAGTCAATGTGGCCACAGGCAAAAAGACGGCGTATTTTACAGCAGCGAACCCGTGGGATGGCTATCGCGTACCCGAATACAGCTGTGGAACGGTTAAGGCGGCCGATGGCGAGACAGATCTCTATTGGCGTATGGTAAAGCCTACTGGCTTTGATCCGGCCAAGAAATATCCCGCTATAATATATGTATATGGTGGCCCTCACGCTCACAACGTGGAAGCCAGCTGGCATTATGGTAGTCGCAGCTGGGAAACCTATATGGCGGATAAAGGCTATCTGCTTTACATTCTTGACAACCGTGGAAGCGAGCATCGTGGCAAAGCCTTCGAGCAGGTTACTTTCCGCCAGTTGGGTCAGGAAGAGATGAAAGACCAAATGAAAGGCGTGGAATATCTGAAGACTCTGCCTTATGTTGATGCCGATAGGATAGGAGTGCATGGGTGGAGCTACGGTGGATTTATGACCATATCGCTGATGACCAATTATCCCGATGTTTTCAAAGTAGGTGTGGCCGGTGGACCTGTGATAGACTGGCATTGGTACGAAGTTATGTATGGCGAGCGTTACATGGATACTCCACAGACCAATGCAGAGGGTTACAAGAAGACATCTCTGCTTTATAAAGCTAAGGATTTGAAGGGAAAACTGCAGATAATTACAGGCTATAACGACCCTACTGTAGTGCCACAACACTGCCTTACCTTTCTCAAAGCATGCATTGCAGCCGGTACTCAGCCCGATTTCTTTGCCTATCCTGGCGAACCGCATAATATGCGCGGCCATCAGAGTACCCATCTGCACGAACGTATCAGTCAGTACTTCTTTGATTATCTTAAATAAAGGTAAAAACAGTCTAAAGGTATAAACATCTGGTGTAAATATAGAATCACCTTATAATTAATAAGACATGAAAATATTATTGTTAGGAAGCGGTGGCCGTGAACACGCCTTGGCTTGGAAAATCGCACAGAGCGAGAAAGTGGAGAAACTCTTTATCGCACCCGGCAATGCTGGTACGTCAGAGGTAGGCGAGAATGTGCCCGTCAAAGCCGATGACTTTGAAGCCCTCAAGCAGTTTGTTGCCGACAATGGTGTAGATATGGTTGTGGTAGGTCCCGAAGATCCGTTGGTCAAAGGTATTTACGACGATTTCAAAGGCGACAGCCGTACTGCAAATGTTCCGGTGATAGGTCCGTCAAAGGCAGGTGCCGTGCTCGAAGGCAGCAAGGATTTTGCCAAACGCTTTATGAAACGGCATAATATACCTACCGCCCGCTATGAGACCTTCGACGGGACCACACTTGACGAAGGACTAAAATTTCTTGAAACTCTTGAGGCCCCTTATGTGCTCAAAGCCGACGGACTATGTGCCGGAAAAGGAGTACTAATACTTCCTACGCTCGACGAAGCCAAGAAAGAACTGCGCTCTATGCTGGGTGGAATGTTCGGCAATGCTTCGGCACGTGTGGTAATCGAAGAATTTTTAAGTGGTATAGAGTGCTCTGTATTTGTACTTACCGATGGCAAGAATTACAAGATACTGCCTGAAGCCAAAGACTATAAGCGTATAGGCGAGGGCGATACCGGACTCAATACAGGAGGTATGGGTAGCGTTACTCCCGTTCCTTTTGCCACTACCGAGTGGATGAAGAAAGTAGAAGACCGCATTATCCGTCCTACAGTCGAAGGCTTGGCAGAAGAGGGTATCGACTATAAGGGATTCATCTTTTTTGGTCTTATCAATGTTGATGGAAACCCTATGGTGATAGAGTATAACTGTCGTATGGGCGACCCAGAAACAGAGAGCGTAATGTTACGCTTAAAAAGCGATATCGTAGATCTTTTTGAAGGTGTGGCTCAAGGTAATTTGGCCGAACGTAAGATAGAATTCGACAATCGTGCAGCCGTATGTATAATGCTGGTTAGCGGCGGTTATCCCGAGCATTACGAGAAGGGTTATCTTATCAGCGGTATCGAAAATGTAGAAGGAAGCATAGTCTTCCATAGTGGTACTGCACTTAAAGATGGACAAGTTGTTACCGCCGGCGGTCGTGTTATAGCCGTGTCATCGTATGGTAATAACAGAGAAGAGGCTCTCCGCAAGAGTTTTGCCGAAGCCCAAAAGATACAGTTCAAGGACAAGTATTTCAGAGGCGATATTGGGCAAGATTTGAAGTAGTCAGCCCAACTCCTTTAGCTCTTTATAGTCAGTTGTAGATAGTGGAGAGTAAGTCTAAATGATGAAACGTATTCAGAACAGAATAGCCGAAAGCAGATACAGCCTTCCCGTAGTGTCGTTGGTGGCTGTCTGCGTGTGCATAGCTGCTGGATTGATATCCCGGCAGCTATGGGCAGAGTTAGGTTTATTGGCGTTGAGTACCTATTTTATGATGCTGATGAACAATCAGCATGCCCTCATTCGCATCTATAGTCGTATGGTGTCGTGTGCGTTTCTTGTACTCTCTTTAACGGCATTGTTTCTTTTCCCGCATATAGAAAGTGGTATTTCCGCATTGTGTTATGCCAGTTTTTATACATTGCTTTTCCATTCTTATCAGGACAAACAGTCGGCTGGCTTTGTTTTCTATGCTTTCCTCTGCTTGGGCGTGGCGTCAATGGTTTGGATGCGGTTGCTGTGGCTTGTACCTATCTTTTGGATACTATTGGCCACCAAGATGTTGGCATTTAGTGCGCGTACCCTTTCGGCCTCGTTGTTAGGACTGGCGTTTCCCTATTGGTTAGTAGGATGCTATCGCGCCTATACTCATAGCTTTCCAACTGTTTCTTCAGTCATATCTTCGTTTGTTGAGATTGATCCATTAGCCGATTTCTCCTCACTTCCTCTTGTTGTAATTATATGCGTTGCGTGGGTACTGTTGTTGGGCATAGTGGGTATGTGCCATTATTTGCATACCAGTTACAAGGATAGGATAAGCACCCGTATGATTTACGAATTTCTTGTTATTATGCAGGTGGTATTGAGCCTTTTCTTGGTTCTTCAACCCCGGAGTTACGTAGCGCTTCTTCCATTGTTGATAGTGAATACCTCGCCGTTGATAGCCCATTTCCTGGCTCTCAGCCATGGCAAGGTAAGCAATATATCATTCATAGCCATTGTAGTGATAAGTTTGGTTCTCATTGTTTGCAATTTCGTGTTATGTTGATAGATTACGGTTATTGGGGCATGTTTTTGTCTTCGTTTCTTGGGGGTAGTGTATTTCCCTTCTCCAGCGAAGCCATTATGTTAGGTCTGTTAGCAGCAGGCCTTAACCCAGTTTCCCTTATCATCTATGCCACGGTGGGCAATGTGGGTGGCTCTATGTTCAATTACGGTGTTGGCAGATTGGGCAAGATAGAGTGGGTTGAGAAGTATCTGCATGTTAAGAAAGAAAAGGTAGAACGCACCCAGCGATTTTTGGCTGGTCATGGCGCATGGCTTGGTGTTTTCTCTTTTGTTCCCATTCTTGGAAGTGCCATTACTGTTACTTTAGGGCTGATGAAAGCCAATTTCTATATTACATTAATCAGCGTCACCTTAGGCAAACTTATTCGCTATATAGTTCTTGCCGCCGGTGCATCTCTATTGATATGACAATTATGCGAAACTATTCATTCCTTTTGTTTGTCGTTGCCGGCTTGCTTTTGGCATCGTGCAGTATGAAGAGCAATCGTGATACCCGTTCCATTATCGTTAGTATCGAACCTCTCCGCTATTTTACCGAACAGATAGCCGGCGATAGGTTTGTGGTTAAGTCTATGGTTCCTAAAGGTAGCAACCCTGAGACCTACGAACCAACCGCCAGTCAGATGATAGACCTTGCCAAAAGCGATATGTATGTTAAGGTAGGACAGATTGGCTTTGAGCGCGCCTGGATGAAAAAACTGGAAAAGAACGCTCCCCATACCATTATTATAGATACGTCAGATGGGATAGAGATGGTGAATACTCTGCAGGGATACCCCGATCCACATACCTGGATGAGTACGCAGAACGCCATTGTTATTGCGCGGAATATCTATCGTGCCCTTGCTGCGGTAGACAATAAGGACAGTCTGTTCTTCAAGGCCAATCTAGAGAACCTTATCAGTCGTATCAATGTACTCGACACCCATATACGCGAGCAGATTACCCGCGACAAGTCTACGGCCTTTCTTGTCTACCACCCCTCGCTTACCTATTTCGCTCGCGACTACCATCTGCATCAAATTCCAATTGAAGAAGAAGGTCGCGAACCATCGGTGGCTCAACTTAAGAATACAATAACGACGGCACGCAACAACCATGTAAAGTGCTTGTTCTTGCAGAAAGAGTTTGACAATCGTAATACGCGTGTAGTGGCCAAAGAAACCGGAGCAGAAGTGATAAAAATAGATCCGCTTAACTACCATTGGGAAGACGAGATGCTGCAAACTGCCCAAAAGTTGAAGTAACGCTCCTCTGCCTGTGTTTATGCAAATTACTTACGCCATATGAACCCAATTATAACCCTTACCGATGTCAGTGCTAGTTACGATGGCAAATCTGTGCTCGAACATGTATCTCTGCAGATTTACCCTAACGACTATTTGGCCGTGATAGGTCCTAACGGAGGTGGAAAAACCACGTTGGTACGTATCATCCTTGGTATGAAAAAGCCCGACTCTGGCACGGTGACTTATTGGCGTAACAGTACACCTGTAGATAGGTTGGCCATAGGCTATCTGCCCCAATATAACAAGATAGACCGCGAATTTCCTATTTCTGTGTACGATGTTGTGGCTTCAGGTCTGAAGCCCCGTAAGTTGTGGCGGCAGTCTCTTAGCCAAGAGCAGCACCGCCAAATAGACCATACCCTTGACAGACTCGAATTAGGCGCAATAGCCCGTAACCATATAGGTCAACTCTCTGGAGGCCAGTTGCAGCGTGTACTCCTTGCGCGTGCCGTTGTTTCCAACCCCGAGGTGCTTGTGCTCGACGAGCCTAATACCTATATCGATAAGCGCTTCCAGGAACAGATGTACCAAACCCTTGCCGAACTCAACCGCTCGTGTGCCATAGTCATAGTGAGTCACGATATAGCTACTGTGTTAGACAATGCACGACATGTAGCGTGCGTAAACCACACTCTGCATTGTCACGATACCTCGTCGATGCCCCACGAGAAGATAGAAGAACATTTCCTCAAGATATAAACTGGAAGGTGGTAATTTTTTGAACCACCCTCTATATGATGTTATTGCCTTTTGTCATGCCTTCGACAAAAGGTATTGTTTATGCCCCCTTGTCTCGTAAGTTTTCCATTGGTTATCTCTATAAGTTCATTATTTGTTTTGATAATGCGCCGCCTTTTTTTATAATGCCAAATGTGAAAACAAATTAAAAATAAGTTGTCCTTAGCCAATTTCTTGAGTATAGGTGCTTTCTCTTGCCTTAAAAGCAGTAACTTTGCATAAATATGTACATGCGAATTATCAATAATTAGTCATAATAAAATGAAAAAGTACAGATTAGTAGACAATCTATTGGGCTGGTTCGCATTCTTGATAGCCGCAATAGTTTATTGCTCTACCATTGAACCTACAGCCTCGTTCTGGGACTGTCCAGAGTTTATCACTACCGGATACAAGCTGGAGATTGGTCACCCACCGGGGGCACCGTTCTTTATGCTTACAGCCAATCTTTTCACCCAGTTCGTAAGCGACCCTTCGATGGTGGCCCGCATGGTCAATACCATGAGTGCACTGCTTAGTGCCACCACTATCATGTTCCTCTTTTGGAGCATTACCCACCTTACCCGTAAGCTGGTGATAAAAAACTGGGAAGAACTTACCCCAAGCCGCATTATCGCCATCGAGGCATCGGGCTTGGTAGGTGCCTTGATATATACTTTCAGCGATACCTTCTGGTTCTCGGCTGTCGAGGGCGAGGTATATGCATATTCATCGGCCTTTACAGCTATCGTGTTTTGGCTTATCCTTAAGTGGGAAGACCATGCCGATGAGCCTCACTCTGACCGTTGGTTGGTGCTTATTACCTATATGACGGGTCTTAGCATCGGTGTACACCTGCTCAACCTGTTGTGTATTCCCGCTATCGTGCTGGTGTTCACCTATCGTAAGTTCCCCAACGTAGAAATCAAAGGTTCAATTCTGGCCCTTGCCATATCGTTTGTCCTTGTAGCCGCCGTACTCTATGGCGTAGTTCCGGGCATTATTACCGTAGGCGGATGGTTCGAACTGCTCTTTGTCAATGTGTTGGGATGCCCGTTCAATACCGGAGAGATTATCTATCTCATACTCCTTGTGGGTACTGTGATATGGGCCATTTACGAAACCTACACCAATCATCACCCCAAACTGCAGAACGTGGCGTTCTTGCTCTCTGTGGCCCTGTTGGGTGTTCCGTTCTATGGCTATGGGTACAAGGCAGCCATTACCGGTGTTGTTGTGTTGGCCATACTATGGTTTGTACTTAACTATAAGCGCAAGGTCGAAGGTGGCAAGAAGGTAAACTTTGTGTCATCGCGTATTAAGAATACCGCCCTTCTCTGCATGCTTATGCTTATGATAGGTTATTCCAGCTACGCTCTTATAGTAATCCGTTCGGCTGCCAATCCTCCTATGGACCAGAACTCGCCAGAGGATATCTTTACCCTTGGCAACTATCTTAGTCGCGACCAGTATGGCGAATCTCCGCTGTTCTATGGTCAAGCCTATACATCTGAAGTGGCCCTCGACGAGAAAGATGGTATGTGCATACCTCGTATGAAGACCGGTGCACCTATCTATAGCCGTAAGGAGAAAAGCTCGCCTAACGAGAAAGACTCTTACTTTATAGTAAATACCAAAGACAAGTACGTATACGCCCAAAATATGTTCTTCCCCCGTATGCACGACCGTGACCATGCCCAGGAATACGAAGACTGGATGGGCGGTGTTAAGGGAAATATGGTAAGTTACGACCGTTGCGGACAACCTATGCAGATTAAGGTTCCTACGCAGTGGGAGAACTTGAAGTTCTTCTTCTCTTACCAGTGTAACTTCATGTACTGGCGTTACTTTATGTGGAACTTTGCCGGACGTCAGAACGATGTCCAGGGTCACGGAGCTTTGGAGAAAGGCAACTGGATTACCGGTTTCAAGTGGTTCGATAACTGGCGCTTGGGCAACCAGGATAATCTGCCTGACGATCTGAAGAACAACAAGGGACATAATGTGTTCTACTGTCTGCCGTTGTTTATCGGACTTATCGGCCTCTTCTGGCAACTCTTCCGCGGACGCCGTGGCGAACGTCAGTTCTGGGTTGTGGCCTTCCTGTTCTTCATGACCGGACTCGCCATCGTTATCTATCTTAACCAGACTCCGGGTCAGCCCCGCGAACGCGATTATGCTTACGCAGGCTCTTTCTATGCTTTCGCTATATGGTGCGGTATGGGTGTGGCCGCCATTATCGATCTGATTTCACGCCGACTTAAGCGCGAGAACGTGGTGGTAAGTGTGGTTGTAGCCCTGCTCTGCCTTCTTATCCCTGTACAAATGGCCAGTCAGACTTGGGACGACCACGATCGTAGCGGACGCTATACCTGCCGCGACTTTGGTCAGAACTATCTCAATACCCTGCAAGACAAGGGTAATCCTATCATCTTTACCAATGGTGATAATGATACCTTCCCACTTTGGTATAACCAGGATGTTGAAGGTGTGCGTACTGATGCCCGTGTCTGCAACCTCTCTTATTTGGCTACCGACTGGTACATCGACCAAATGCGCCGCCCGGCATACACATCGCCGTCGCTCCCCATCTCTTGGTCGCGTCTGCAATATTGCGTAGGTACCAACGACTATGTAGAGGTTCGCCCCGAGCTCAAGGAACAGGTGTTGCAGTTCTATAAGGAAGACAGGGCTGAGGCCGTTAAGACCTTTGGCGAGAACCCGTTTGAGCTGAAGAATATCATGAAGTACTGGGTGCTCGGTAAAGACCCCTCTACTCATGTAATTCCTACCGATACGGTTTATGTTACAATTGACAAGGATGCTGTACGTCGTAGCGGAATGATGATGGTTTCTGATACTATACCAGACCGTATGGTTATTTCGCTCAAAGGCAAGCGCGCGCTGTACAAGAACAATCTTATGATGCTCGAGATGCTTGCCTCCAGCAAGTGGACACGTCCTATCTATGTGGCCATGACTGTGGGCGAGGAAAATTACATGAACTTGGGTGATAACTTCATACAGGAAGGTCTAGCTTATCGTATCTCGCCGTTCACTACCAAAGACGGCAACAACTTTGATACCGAAAAGACGTACTATAACGTGATGAATAGGTTCAAGTTCGGTGGTCTTGACAAGCCCGGTGTATATCTCGACGAGACGGTACGACGTATGTGCTATACCCATCGCCAGCTTATGGCTACCCTTGCTCTCAAACTTATTGCCGAGGGTAAGACAGACAAGGCTGCTAAGGTGCTTGATAAGGCAGAGAAATGTCTGCCGGCCTACAATCTGCCCTTGCGTTATATAGGTGGAGGCGGTGATATAGCCCGTGCCTATGCCCTGTTGGGTAATAAGAACAAGGCTCTCAAGATAGTCAATGATATGTGGCGCGATGCTACGCAGTATATGTCGTGGTATGTAACTCTTGACAATACTTACTTCCCACAGTATTACAACGAGTGTCTTACCCAGCTCTACATCATGCAGCAGATACAGGGGGTTACCGAATTGGTTGACAGTAGTCTTGCCAAACGCCAGTACTCTCAACTCAATGCCCTCTACACTATCTACCGCAACCGTGGTGGTATTGACCCCAACGCCGAAGAATAGCCCATGTTTATAGAGCAGCCTTCTAAGTTCCTGCGGTGGATTTATCCCAAGGCCTTGTGGCGTATGGACAAACGGGTAAAGGCCGTCTATCTTACTTTTGACGACGGTCCTCTGCCCGAGACTACGCCCTTTATCCTTGACACGCTCAGAGAGTATGGTGCCCATGCCACCTTCTTTATGGTGGGTGAGAATGTGTTGCGCCATCACGATCTGTACAACCGCATAGTAGCCGAAGGTCATCAAGTGGGCAATCATACCTTTAACCATTTGGGTTCGCTGCGCCACATGAGTATAACTTATGCGCTCAACGTAATCAAGGCCAATGAGCTTATCCACGCCCATCTCTTTCGTCCGCCCCACGGATGGATGCGCTCTACGGTATACTGGTGGGTTAACCGCAAGTACCGTATCGTGATGTGGGATCTTGTTACCCGCGACTACTCTAAGTGGATGACTGCCGAAGACGTGCTCAATAATGTGAAACGCTATACCCGCAACGGCTCTATTATTACCTTCCACGATTCGCTGAAGAGTATTGATAAGTTGCGCTATGCACTGCCAGCGTCGCTGCAGTGGCTAAAGGAACAGGGATATGAATTCCGAATTTTCGAATAAGATCAAAGCCGAGGCCTTGAGCCTCGGCTTTTCTGCTTGTGGTATAGCTCGGGCCGATGCTGTAGACCCGAGTTACGCCCGGCGTTTTCTTGCGCGGGTTAGAAGCCATACTTTTGCCGATATGGACTATATGTACCGCCATGTAGACCTTAGGTTAGACCCTCGTTTGCTTGTTCCTGGGGTGCAGAGTATAGTAAGTCTAGCTTTGTCGTACACCCCTGCAGTAGAACTGCCCGAAGATACGCTGCATCTGGCTGCCTATGCCTTGGGTAAGGATTATCACGATGTGATGCGCCTGCGTATGCACCTTTTGGTAGAGCGTTTGGGTATTACTCAGGGGTATCGCTGCTTTGTTGATACAGCCCCTGTGTTAGAACAGTATTGGGCCCAGCAGAGTGGGATAGGGTGGATAGGGCGCAATCAGCAGCTTATCATCCCTCATGCCGGAAGTCAGTTCTTCCTGGGCGAGATATTTCTTGATATTCCTCTTACTTACGATACTCCTATGCCGTCGCGTTGTGGTAATTGTAACCGTTGCGTACAAGCTTGTCCTACCCATGCACTCATGGCCGACGACCAGGGTAACGTTACAATGGATGCGGTACGCTGTCTTAGTTATCAGACTATCGAAAATCGCGGAAGCTTGTCCGATGAGGCCTGTCAGTCTATGGGTAACTGCTTCTATGGTTGCGACCGTTGTCAGCAGGCCTGTCCGTGGAACCGTTTTGCCCAGCCCAACAACGTCCCCGAATTTCAGCCGTCGGGCGAGTTGATGTCTATGACTACGGCCGACTGGCAACAGATGACGGTAGACGATTACCGTCGCCTTTTCAAGGGGAGTGCCGTAAAGCGCGCTAAGTATGCCGGTCTTGTGCGCAATATTGCTGCTGCTACCAAGAAAAAGGAATAGTTGTTGAGACTTCCCCCGTGCTGTTGCCTTTTTTTGTATAAGCGAGGTACTGTAAATGGCAAGTTAACCATGTTGTCTTTGCACAAAAATTCAATTTTTCAAAAAGTTAATCTTTCTTAACGGAAAAGTATCAAAATACTCGCATATTTTGCCGCGAATTACGTTTTGAATGCATTTTCGGCATTTATATAAGGCCAAAATAGACCTCCAAATTTCTAAAGTTATCCTTTAGCGTCGTAACGATGGTCATTAGACTCGTAGAGTTACCCTTTAGCAGCGAAAAGTTGGTTTTCGCGGAAGTGACTTTTTTGACGAAATTATTGAAATTTTCCTCGATATTTCTCAAATATCACAACTATTTCTCAAATATTATAGCAAATCGCAAAAAAATGGCAATTTTTATGGATGGCAATTTTAGTCGTTAGGAGTCAAAAAATGGCCAATTTTCGTCATTTTTCGCAACTTTCTCGTGACAAAAAATCATTGAAAAATTGGCTAAAAATTAAGATATATTAACTATAATCAGCCTCATATTAGTTAATTATTGTTAATTGCGTACTTGAAATAACACCTCACTTTCTATTTACCGTAGGGGCGAGTGAATTCATTCCTTAGAACTTATTTGGGTGATAGTAAATTCTCTGAGAATTGGCAAATTATCTTTCAACCATTAATGCGAACTACGCCCCACTGCATATTTTTTTGCGCAAAAAAGCAAAAAAATATGCAGTGGGGGGGGTAAATATTGGGTAAAACACTTGTCATTTAAGTATGAATAACATAACTTTGCACATTAATAATATATTTGAGGATCGTAATTTTAGAATAACACCAACTTTCTGAAGCAGAATTTCTAATCTTGCAGAGAAAAAAAATAATCACACAATATGTACAACAAAAAGCATTATTTCTACATTCCGGCGCTGATGGGGCGCAGCCTCGTGCCGGTATTGGTATTGTTGTTGTCGTTCGTGGCCGGTACCATGCGTGCCGCCGATGAACTCACGCCGAACGACAGCAATTATTATGAAATTTCTACGGCCGCACAACTCAAGTGGTTTGCCGAAAAGGTTAATGCGGGTAGTAACACCATCAATGGTGTACTTACCGCCGATATTGACTTGAGTACCCTTGACGCCGAATACTGGGCGCCCATAGGCTTGTGGTCTGAAGAGAATTTGTCATACACAAGCTACAAAGGTAAGTTCAACGGACAGGGCCATACTGTCTCTGGGCTGGTACTGCGCAAGTCATCGGCCAGTGGACTCTTTGGTTATACCCAAGGTGCTTCTATCAGTAACATCACAGTGAGCGGTACGCAGATGAAGGCTACGCGCGATGAATATGTGCCTTCTATCCAGTATGGAATAGGTCCGATATGCGGTGTGGCTACTGAGGGTACTGTGATAACCAACTGTCATGCTACGCTTTCAGAGATAAACTATTTTATTGACGATGACAACAAGCAGAAAGATATTGACTGTGTGGGCGGTATCGTGGGCGAACTGCGCAACTCTACCGCTACCGGTTGTACAGTCGACGGCTTTATACGTACCGACGGTAAGTATGTGGGCGGTATCGTAGGCGCTGTAAACGTAGGTTTGGTAAAGAACTGCTGGCAGTAAGGCTTCAGTACTGGGTATAGCTATCGATGGCGACACAACTGGCATTGACACCGTTGACGGTGTAGACATACTCAACGATGCTAACACCCAATATTACGATACTGAGGGCCGCAGCACCAATGGCTTGCAGAAGGGTCTGAACATTGTGAAGAACGGCAACCGCACAATCAAGATTATGGTAAAATAATAAA
>CAVHVH010000004.1:0-34552 GCA_963639385.1 Oscillospiraceae bacterium | reverse complement strand
TGTCAAGATATATGCTCTTGTTGCCGTCAGCGAGCGACTTCAACCGAATCTTAAAAACAAGGTGGTTTTATAACGCCACAATAGCCAATGGCGCTAAATCAGTCAGATACAGGGCGCACAGGGCATCCCATAAAACGGTTAAACGTAGGCAGAGTAGGAACTATATTCTTAGAGAACTGCGCTATATGGGCCTTATCTGTAAGATAGAGAGATGATGTCCAATAACAACACTGTTCGTCGTTATTGAAATCTTCATTTTTAATTGTTCGCGCCGCAGGAAAGAATATACGCTTATCTACATCGGCTATGGTCACAAACAACATTCCTGCCACACCATATTTTACGCCGTCTACAGTAGTATTTTTGGGCACCCAATATATTCCGCCTTCAGTAATACTACTGGTAGCTTCGAGTATTGTAGACGAAGAGCTACAAGCTTTTATCAGATTTTCATAATCGGCCACTGTCGGCATACGCCATGTACCGCCCCATTTGGCACGAGCCACATCATACTCATCAGTAAGCACTATACCGCTACCATAAGGAGCGGGAGTCCACTCTTCAAACGAAGAGCTACCACAATAGTTAGTCCAGTCGTAAGCGGTCTTCGCCCCAGGAACGTGGGCAGTATCAGAATTCTTGAATATTATAGTTGACCCCATGATAGAGCCATAATAAGTGTCTGTTTCGCCCCAGGCATAGTAATCACCATAAGCTGAATCCGAATTTCCGGCCACTGTAGTAGCGCCAACATTCATCGTGGCCCACTTAACTCCGCCAATTACTACAAACGGGTGACCGGCAATCTGCTGTCCCTTAAACACCACTTTATACTTATGGCTGTCAGACCCTGCATAAGCGTCTACCAACACGCCGTTTTTATACACGTTGACTATCTGTGCACCAGCCCCAATCGCCATAACAAGGGCTACAAGCGACAATAATATTCTTTTCTTCATCATGTAGAATGGTATTTGGATAGTTATCTTATCTCTTGTCCACTAACATTATACTTCCGTCCGGCCCGTTCTATCACTACGCTACCGTTATCGGTATATTTCCTTACCAACAGGTTATTTTTGCCTGCATTCGGCAACTCGTCTATACCAGTAGTTTCGTCGCCGAACACCATTTTTACTGACTGCTCAGGGGAAGCCGTAGTAGTATGCAGATATGCTCTTCCGGCAGCCAAATTGCTGCCTACATATTTGTACAATCCAAACTTAGATTTATCGTTCTTATCAAATCCAAAGGCATATACTGTTCCAGTAGTAGGAGTAGATATATTGAGCGATGAGCCAGCAAGCCCGCTCTCACCTGTCCATGTAGAGGCATCAACTGACAAGGCGAATTCAACCGTTGCCTGCCCTCTCAACAACAGGGCCGTTTCTGCCGGAGCCACAGTACCATCCGGCATCTGTGTATCTTGTCCAAACGAGAGAATCATCTTGTCGGCATCGAAAGTTGGCGTATAAGCTTCGCACCCTGAAGGCACTATTAATTGGAAGGGTGAATAGATTGTTGCGTAGGGCGATGACGACGAGAGTGTAGAAACTACTACTTTATTAAGTTCATCATTCGTTAGAGACGTCTGTTGGTCTATTACCAGTTCACCACCGTCGCTCACAGGAAGAGCAGCCACACGGTTACTGCCTATAGTCATTACAGCCTTTCCATCTACAAATTCTATTGTAGCTTGAGTATCTTCATCCAAATCTACCGACGCCGTACCCAACTGGCTCAGTTTAGTGCCGTTCTGTTGCACACTGGTGTATATCTGTTGGGCATAAGTTGTATTGGCAACCATAAAGAATATGGCACACGTTACAAATGTTTTTATCGTTCTATCTATTTTCATGCGGATAAATATTAGTTATACCGGCTACTGTACTTTGTCAAGATACTGCTGCATAAGCCATTGTTTCTGCTCGGGTATAGTCATATTGCTATTATCTAACAGTATGGCATCATCGGCCTGTCGCAATGGCGACACTTCGCGGTGAGAGTCTATATAGTCGCGTTGCTGTACATTGCTGAGTATTTCTTCGTAACTGGCATCCATACCTTTGCTCTTTAGTTCATCGTAACGGCGGCGGGCGCGCACTTCGGCTGTTGCCGTAACAAATATTTTAAGTTCGGCTTCAGGAAATACGGTAGTACCTATATCGCGACCATCCATCACTATGCCTTTATTACGGCCCATAGCCTGTTGTTGCTCTACCATAGCCGAGCGTACGAAGGATAATGCGGCCACCTGACTTACATGCGAGCTTACGTCTATCGACCGTATTTCGCGCTCTACCAGTTGTCCGTCAAGATACGTATCAGGGCGACCTGTATCACTGTTGAATCTGAAAGTTATCGCTATTTGCGGCATCAGTTGCTGTAACTTTTCAGCGTCTATTTTTCCTTCAGCATTGAATAACCCGGCACGCATGGCATATAGAGTTACTGCGCGATACATTGCACCCGTATCTACATACACATATCCTATCTCTCGCGCCAGGTCTTTGGCCATTGTGCTTTTACCACACGATGAGTGTCCATCGATGGCTATCACTATTTTCTTCATATGCATTTATAATGTATAAGCGGCGTTGACTATAAGCGATGAACTTGACACATGATATTTGCCGTAAGCCAAGCCTATCTTGAACCGTTCAAGTTGCAGACCGGCGCCCAGCGAAAGGCCGGCACCATGACTGCTTTCTTCGTCGCCGCTGGTTATTTTCATTTCATTGGCTCGTCGCAGATTATATCCTGCAGCCACATAGATATTGTCTGACAGCAACACATCGACACCTACCACCCAATGATAAGCGAATTTATAATTCCAATGATTTAGGTCTACCATAGTGGCCGAAAGGCGAAAAGGAGTGTGCTCTATACGCTTACTAACACCTGCCTGCACATCTATGGGCATGGATTCGTATTCATCATTATAGGCTTTGAGTTGGCCACCTAAATTCTTGGCCACAACAGACAATGACCATTCACGGTCGGCATCATAATAGTTAAGTCCTAAGTCGAAAGCGGCAGCAATAGAATTATAGTCGCCAATATACGATGTTACCATACGAGCCGTTACTCCACCAGCAAGCCGGTCGGTAAGAAGATATGAATAAGTAGCTGAAAGAGCTATATCCTTAGCCGAAAAATCGCCCGTATGCACATTATCTGCATCAGTCTGCCGCATGCTCCCATAATCAAGATATTGACCGGCAAATCCCAACGACGCCCTATCACCAAGTACCATTGAGTAAGAGGCACTCAGCATATTGGCACCTGACATATAATTCAGATAATTAAAACCTATGGTCTTGTCGCTTACCGATGTAAGCAGAGCTGGGTTATGAAAGTTCAGCGCTGCATCATCGTCTGTAAGTGTTATGTTGTCACCACCCAGCGCCGCAGCATGAGCACTTACCGGCAGACGCAGAAAGCTATATACCGTTTGGCTCTCCTGCGCCCAGCACAACAAAGGCGAAAGTATCAAAAGGAGAACAACATAACTTTTTTTCATCAATATTATTTTATTATTTGGCAAAGTTACAAGTTTTTTCAAAAATCTAAGTTAAATTTGCAGAAGAATTGATGAATACCATCCAATTTAATTGCGCAGCAATGGACAATCATTCCCATATAACCAACACCGATATTGACAGCAAACGTCTCCCCAGTTTTCTGTTGGGTATCATTCTTGCTTTGTCCATACTCTACGTTGCCCTTGAATACGCCTCGGTTTCACAGCCATACACTTCAGAAGACTCGCTTGACGACATGGTGCAAGACCTGGATATGCAGATGCCCGCTGAGCAACGCGGTATGATATCGGCCACGAAACCACCAAAGACCGTCACATCACAAATAAAGGCTGTAGAGAAACCCACCGATGCACACCCCGAAGAAATAACACCTACAACACCAACCATAGCCCCTACCGAGGACACCAATGCTACGGAGAGCCATCACGCTACAGAAGCCATATCACAGACTCCTGTCAACGACAAACCTATAAGTTTCAGAGTGGTAGAAGAAATACCACAGTTCGAGGGAGGTATGGAGGCTTTTACCAAATGGCTCACCCAGAATCTCTGCTATCCTGCCGAGGCCCAACGCGGGCACATACAGGGTAAGGTTGTGGTATCGTTTATCATTAACCGAGACGGATCGATATCCTCGCCCAAGGTAGAACAGTCTGTACACCCATTGTTAGACCGCGAGGCACTGCGCGTAATACGGATGATGCCTAAGTGGACTCCCGGCAAAATCAACGCAAAGCCATGCCGCACTCTGTTCGCCATACCCATAGTTTTCCAACTGTAAACAAAAATATCAACATACAATTATGATGACAGCCGACGAAATTCTTGTCAAATTCAACGATTATCTTGACCACCTGCCTTACGACAGAAAACCGTTTTCTCTCTACGAACCGGTAAAATATGTACTATCACTGGGCGGAAAACGCATACGGCCAACCCTAATGATGTTGGCCTACAACCTGTACAAAGACGACCCCGAAACAATATTGGCTTCGGCTTGTGCTTTGGAGACATACCATAACTACACACTGTTACACGATGACCTGATGGACAATGCCGACCTAAGGCGCGGACACATGACGGTACACCGCCGGTGGGACGCCAACACGGCTATACTCAGTGGCGACTCAATGCTTGTGCTCGCCTACCAACGCATGGCACAATGTCGCCGCGACAAACTGGCTGAAGTGCTTGACCTCTTTACCGAAACAGCCTTGGAGATAGGCGAAGGACAGCAATACGACATGGAGTTTGAGCACCGAAACGATGTAACCGAAGCCGAATACATAGAAATGATACGGCTCAAAACCAGTGTACTATTGGCTTGTGCTCTTAAGATGGGCGCACTATTGGCAGATGCACCAGAAAGCGACTGCGAAAACCTATATCGATTTGGCGAACTAACAGGCCTGGCCTTCCAACTACAAGACGATTTCCTTGACGTATACGGAGACACCAAGGTATTCGGCAAAGCCATTGGAGGTGATATCTTGGCAGGAAAGAAAACTTATATGCTAATCAATGCGCTCGCCCGAGCCAATAATAGCCAACGACAACAATTGGAACAGTGGTTGGCCGTAACCGACCGTCCACAAGAGAAAATAGAAGCCGTAACACAGTTGTACAACGAGATAGGCGTAGACGCTTTGGCCACAGAGAAGATAGCCTACTACTTCAACGAAAGCTACCGCTATCTTGAAGCCGTAAACGTAGACGAAAAACGCAAGCAAGAACTGAGACTCTATACTGGGAGAATGATGAAACGGCAATACTGATGACCACAATAATAGATACACACGCCCATTTGGACGGCGAAGAATTTGATGCCGACAGACCCGATGTAATAGCCCGGGCCAAAGAAGCCGGAGTGTCCAGTATACTCCTGCCGGCCATCGATGTAAAAAGTGCATCGGCGGTACTCGCCGTATGTGCCCAATATCCTGGATATGCCTACCCTATGATAGGACTACACCCAGAAGAGGTACGCCACGACTGGAGTGCTCAACTCGACATACTGAAAGGTATGCTGGATATAGACCGCAATGACCGCCAACAATTTATAGCCATCGGTGAGATAGGATTGGATTATTACTGGTCGCGCGAATTTGAGCACGAACAACAAGAAGCCTTCGAACAACAGGTACAATGGGCTGTAGACTGCCAGTTACCATTGATGATACACTGCCGAAAGGCACAGAACGAGATGGTACGTATCCTCAAAAAATACGAAAACAAACTGACAGGAGGCGTATTCCACTGCTTTACCGGCAACCCTACTGAGGCTAAAGAGTTATTATCATTCGAGCATTTCTGCCTGGGCATAGGTGGTGTACTTACCTTCAAAAGTAGTCATCTACGCGACGAGCTTCCTAAAACAGTGCCACTAAACCGGATAGTGTTGGAAACCGACAGCCCCTATATGGCTCCTGTACCTCACCGCGGCAAGCGAAACGAGAGCGCCTATGTAGCCGATGTAATGCGTTGCTTGGCCGAAAGTTATGGTACAGACTGCCAAGAAGTGGCCCAACAGACTACAGAAAACGCCATACGCATATTCGGGGGAAAAATCAGCAAATTATAAAAAATCTACCGGCCTAAGCCGTTATTCCCGAACTTTCTTTGTACTTTTGCACTGCCTTAAGGAGAGATGCTCGAGTGGCTTAAGAGGCACGCCTGGAAAGCGTGTAGACGCCAAAAGCGTCACGGGGGTTCGAATCCCCCTCTCTCCGCAGAAGTCAGCGTAACAAGTTGGAAAATCAACGAGTTGCGCTGTTTTCATTTTAAGAGTGCACCAAAGTCTACCGCATTACATCGGGATAGTGAGGTAATGGACGGCGACAAACTTATCTATATTATCTATATGCTGTGGTGCGAGGAGTGAGATGGCCAACATGACTTATCTTGAAATCTTGTAGAACAAAAATAAGGGCAACTGCTAAAGGATGCGACAGTACTGGCAGTCCATCCAAATCTTTTTGTCCATCGTGAAACCGTGCAGCTATTTCAACTGCTTTTTCAAGACCTATCATATTGCTCTTTTGTGATAAAATGGTTAAGGGTGGGTCTAAAAACTCCAGTCATTATCCTTTCATATATTCTGTGGGAGTGGTACCAAATGTCTTGCTAAAGCACTTGGAGAAATAACTACTGTTAGAGAAACCTACGGTGTACATCACTTCAGAAACGCTGAACTTTCCTTCCTTAAGCATAAGGGCCGCCTTGTGCATACGTATATCACGGATATATTCTACGGGGGTCATGCCCGTCATGGCTTTCACCTTACGATAAAGTTGCTTGCCGCCTATGCCTACCATTTCTTGAAGGGTAGTTACATTAAAGTCTGAATCTATCATGTGAGCTTCTATCACCTCGGTTATTTCTTTCAACAACCGCCGGTCAACCTCTGCAAGAGCAGGTTTCTCTATCTCTGTCTTTTCGGTTTTTATACCAAGGCAATTGTTGGCCAGGTCAAGTATCTCGTCAAACGACCGATGGTTTACGGCTGTCTTTAAGTCTTCAGCCAGGCGGTTAAAGAAGTTCATACGCATATCTACCTGTGACAGTATTTCTGCTTTCTGGCGCTGTTCTTCAGCCAGCCGGCGGCGTACCCAAAAGAATTTGACGATACCCCATACCAAACCCGCAACCACAAGTAAATAGAATAGTTTGGCCCAAATAGTTAGATACCATGGAGGCAATATTGATATATCAAGCGAATACACTTCGTCGCCCACATTGCCTTCTCCATCAAGGACATGTACCGTAAGATGGTAGCTACCGTGTGGCAAACCATTGTAAGCAATATCTAGATTGTCGCGGTTCATGTATTGCCAGTCGGGGCTATTGCCCTCTAAACGGTAGACGTACACCGACGATGGGTGACCAGAGAATGGCAAATCGGTTAGTTGGAGCACAAAATTATTCTCACTACTCTTTATCACCAACTTCTCCATATTACAAGGAGCCTCAGTTAGTTTTCTGCCAACTGGCTCTTCTGCACTACCTGTCTGCAGTTGCCGCCCATTTACCTCCACACCCGAGAGCAAGAGCCTATGCGATTTCTTATTCTTTAACGGAGCATCGGCGCTAACGCTTACAAAACCATCATTACCTCCCATCACCACAGTACGTTGTACTGGAGAATAGAACATTGCCAATGGTATAACATCAGAGGGTATCTTAAATCTAAAGCTCTGTCCGTCTATAGCTATTACGCAGCACTCTCGACCACTCACCACCCAAATCTTGCCCTCTACATCGCACATGCATACGGCCTTTCCACCTATCTTCCATTCTTTAGGCTTAATCTGTGAGGTTTTAGTCGATAAGGCTACAACAAAGCACTTCACCACACCATTTCCGCCAACCCATATATTACCTTTGGCATCGGCCATAAGATAGTTTACAACATCTGTATTCTCTACGGCCGAAACCTGCATAGTACGTGGATTAATCTTGTCTATGCGGTTATACGACGAAGCCCATATCATACCCTGCCCATCAATAACAAGCTGACCTACATGCAACCCCGAAAGTCTATTAGTACCACCATCTGAAAAATGCCTATCGGCCTGTACATTTATCGTGGCATCGCCTGCAGAACCTCGCCTATTAGTCAATGTCTGCATAAGCCTACGCTTGTCTATCACAAACACGCCGCCCATATACGAAGCCATCCACATACGTCCCATGCGGTCTTCCAATATATCGTATGCCCATGCAGTAGAATAACGGTGAGTCTGGTCGTACACTATAAAGTTTATCATCTGCCGCGATTGGCGGTCAAAGAGGTTTATTCCATGATCGGTACATATCCATACATAGCCGTCATGGTCTTCATATATTTTGCGTACTCGGTTATGGCTCAACCCATATTGGCTGTTGTTCTGTTTATACCATGCCAGCCCTTGGCGTATCAGTCCATTTGTACCTCCCATCCACCATTCGCCATCATGCGTCTGGCAAATGGCATGAAGACAGTTTCCTTCGTGCGAGGGAGTTACCTTATATAGCGGAGTATATATATAATAGGTATAGGCCATCAAACACGACAAGCCATTATCTGTACCTGCCCATACATTCTGCCATTGGTCTACATAACAAGTCCAAACTATATTATTAGATATGGTAGAAGCATCATGCGAATCGTGCAGATAATGGACTATACCACCATTTGTATTCATACTGAATAGGCCATTGTCTGTACCTATATAGAGTGTACCATTGGCGGCCTGGGCAAAGCACTTGATTGAATTGTTATTAAACGCTGGTATGCGGGTAAACGATGTAAGTTCTAGATTGGCACGATACAGAGCACCCTCTGTACCAATCCAGTAACAACGGCGGTGGGCATCGTAGGCCAAGGCATTGACCAAAGGCTGACGCCCCGAGCATATCTTTATCTGTGACTTTCCAAGATACAGTCCAGAGATTGTTCCTGTCAACAACCCTCTACGGGTATGTAACAAGGCATATACATCGCTACCATAGTTGCTACTGCCTTGCATATCTAACACCCGTAATTCGGCATGCGCCTTTGAGCTACGCTCTGCAGTATCCTTTGATTTTTTATCTTGCAACTTACAGTAGGTATAGGTATCCATGTCAAAAGTCTGCAGACCACTACCCGTGGCCAAATAGAGCAGATTATCCTTCTGTCCTAAAGCATTGACACGGGTATTGAATTCTGTTCCTTCTGCATAGTGGCGATAACTGTGATAACCATCGTAGCTAAACAAACCGTTATCAGTACCTAACCATAGTATGCCGTTCTTGTCTTGGTGGATAGAGCAGACCGTCTGCGCCCCGTCTAACGACACATTGACAAAGTGTTGCGCCATAAGTACGCAACAGTACATCTGTACCAATAAAAATATGCCAATATTTTTGAGGGTCTGCTTCATATGCGACAAAAATACGCATTAAAAAGCATACTCACAAAAATATTGGCATAAAAAATTATCTCTACTTATGCCGTTAATTATCAGAAGAGAGCGGCCTCTCTACAATATACATCGGCAACAGAGTGTTTTCAAATAGCCTTCAGCGTTATCGTTTCTTCAATATTGCGTTTGGCATCTTTTACCTTTACGGTAATATTTCCAGCTTTTCTTGCACTCTGTACTATAAGCACCAGCTTGCCTGAAAAGAGTTTCATTTTAGGCTGCGTAAACGGCTCAAGCGATGTAGCGTCGCCGTTACATACGGCCTTGAAAGTTCCTGCACCGGTAACCTCGAAGGTAAGTTCGTCGTCGGCCAAGGGACATTCGTTGCCGTCGGCATCGAGCATACTTATGGTGATAAAAGCCAAGTCTTTCCCATCGGCCTTTAAACTACAACCGTGCTGTTCGGTACATCCCTCTACAAGGCAAGCTATTTCTGAGTCGGCATTATCGGGGCATTCTACATCCATACTTATTTGGGATGGTTCACCGGCTGTACGCCTTACGTCTTCGCCCACCTTGTCACCATATTCATTATAAGTTACCACACGTATTTCGCCCGGTTCGTATTTCACATTGTTCCAGCGTAAGCGATAACGGTCTAACCTACTGGAATTGTCTTTGTGTACACGCCCTTGACTCTTGCCGTTAACAAAGAGTTCGCCCTCTACCCCATCGGTATAGCAGTACACCGGCGTAACCTGTCCCTCGCGCCCCTTCCAGTTCCAGTGGGGCAATAGATGGGTTGTGTGCTGGTACTTGTTCCAACGGGCACGGTACATATAATACCGATCTTTGGGCAATCCGGCAAGGTCGCAAATACCGAAGTAACTGCTACGCGACGGCCAGTATGAATCGTAAGGAGACGGTTCGCCCAAGTAATCGTAACCCGTCCATACAAACTCGCCTATAACCCAGCTATTGTCATCCTGCATTTTCCAATCATCATCGGGCAGATTGCTCCATGAGCAATACTCGGTATCATAACTTGAGCACTGTCCATCAGTATAAGGATTGTGGTTATTGTACCCTACCCTTACAGGGAACTTGTACACTCCGCGCGAACTCACTGTTGATGCCGTTTCCGACCCTAACAGAAATCCCTGCGGCAGTTTTTTGATACTGTTATAATACTTATGCACACGATAATTGAATCCAGGCACGTCCATAACTTGTGCAAAACCTGAAGCCAATGCGTCTTCGGCACGGTCCATACCCTGGGTTACTGGGCGCGACGGGTCGTACTTGTGGCAGATATCCTGCAGGCGGCGTGCTATTTCTACGCCCTCTTTGCTCCACTGCTCGGGTATCTCGTTGCCTATGCTCCACATAACTATAGAAGGATGGTTGCGGTGGTGCATTACCAAATTGGCAATATCACGGTCGCTCCATTCGTTGAAGAAACGGGCATATCCGTTCTTGCACTTGGGATAGAGCCACATGTCGAAACTTTCGGCCATCACCATCATGCCTAGCGAATCGCATATCTCCATCTGCATGGCCGACGGCATATTGTGAGCCGTACGAATAGCATCGCTACCCATGGCTTTCATCATCTTTATCTGGCGTATAAGGGCGGCCTTGTTTTCAGCAGCTCCTAATGGTCCCAAATCGTGATGCAGGCATACACCCTTTATCTTGCGTGTAACACCATTAAGCTGGAATCCGTGTTCGGCCGAAACCGCTATAGTACGGATACCTGTCTTCAATGTCTGCACATCGGCCAACTGTCCACCCTCGTATCGGGCCAACTTAAGCTGATAGAGGCTTGGTGACTCTGGCGACCATAGCCGTGGATTTTTCACTTTAAGTACGGTCTTTACCTGCGCACTGTCGCCTGTGAGGGTATGAGTGGCCACAACATTTCCGTCAGCATCTGTCAGAGATACTACCGTTGTGCCTTTCTTATCTGTACAACCCTCAAGCTGGGCGTTTACCTCAACTTCGGCCTCACCATTGGCAATACTAAGTGTACGTACATACGTATCCCATGTAGAGAAGCGTACCTTACCGCAGAGTTCAACCCATACCGGACGATAAATACCGCCACCGGGATACCAACGACTGCTTTCCTCTCTATTGTTAAGGCTTACCTCGACTAGATTATTCTTATTACCGAATTTTACATAGGGTGTAATGTCTATCTTGAAAGCATTGTATCCATAGGCCCATTTACCAGCTTCATGCCCATTGACACTTACAACAGGTTCGCTCATAGCCCCATCGAATACCAGTACGGCACGCTTGTAACCTTTGGGCAGACGCAGGTTCATCTTATAGTAACCTTTTCCTATCCAAGGCAAACCGCCTGACCGCCCTGACTTCTCGGTCTTCTCGGTCTCACCGTTCTGCTCGATGGCCACAGTCTGCAAGTCCCATTTTTTGTCGAACGGACCCGAGATAGCCCAATCGTGGGGCACCTGGACAGATGTCCACGACTTGCCGTCGCGCGAGAAGTTCCAAGAATCAAGTCTGATAGTTTTGCGAATTTGCGCCTGACTCCCTAACGAAGGAGCCAGGGCAAATATCGCTGCAATCAAAACACTTTTTGCATTAATCATATATAGTGTTACCTATTGAAGAAGCACTGTACATCATTTATTTAAACGCCTCTTGAAGAGCCGTTGTTGGCTTTCCATCATTATCAAAGGCGCCTTTATCATAACCGTTCAGATTATTGTAGGTTTCTGGTTCCCAGTAGAACACACCTTCGCAAGCAGAGATAGCCTTGCAACCGTCTACCACTTTTTTGAGGAACGGAGCAGCATTTTCTGAGTTCCATACCATTCCTACTTCTGACAGTATCACATCGCAACCATACTTAGCAGAGAGCGTATTGATGTTGCTCAGACAGTCATCGACAACCTTATCCCAAGTCTGGTTTGTTACCCAGTCTGGATAGAGCGACATTCCTATAACGTCCCATTTGCCGCCATGGTTTTTCAGTCCCTCAAATATCGAGTTATACCGACTTATATTATTACCCTTATCAAGATGAACTATAACTTTAGCATCGGGATATACCGATTTTACAGCATCGTAGCCAGCTGTAACATAGGCTGCAAAGTTCGACATATTCTTCGAGGCTTTGCCTGTAACGGTTACATCATCATCGTTCCACAGCATTCCGTTGGTAGTCTCGTTGCCAACCTGAACCCACTCTACACTGATATTGCGCTCTTTCAGAGCCGTAAGCACCTCCTTGGTATGGTTGGCCACGGCTTGCTTCATCTCTGCAAATGTATAGTTCTTCCATGCTTCAGGCACAGTCTGCTGGCCTGGGTCAGCCCAACTGTCAGAATAATGGAAATCTATCATCAGGCGCATACCCAATTGTTGGGCTCTCCATGCCTTGGCCACTACATCATCCTTGCCACACCATCCACCGCTGGGATTAACCCATACACGTAGACGGATAGAGTTCATGCCGAGGTCGCGCAAGAGTGCCATACACTCTTGCGCCTTGCCATTGGCATTGTAGAATTTTGTACCATTTGACTCAAGTTCGGTAAGCCATGATACATCAGCGCCTTTAGCAAAACCTGTCATATCGTATGTCTTCTCCTTTTCGGGAATTGTCGTATCATCATTGCTGCAGCTCATGCTTGTTATAGAAAACAGCAGAGTAGATGCCAGCAATATTGTTTTTCCTAATATATTTTTCATTGTCGTAATGTTATTGTCTGTTTGTATTTATAGGGTGGTCCTATAATCTACCAAAGTTAATATATAGGACCATCCTTACTGTAATTACCTATTCGTATTTCCAGGTCATGGTGTTCAAGTCGGCCGTTACGGTAAATTCGGTCTGTCCGTCTTCATTACCAAACCAGATATCCCAAGCACCATCGGCAGAGGTCAACTTAAACTGCTCGCCGTCTGCACCATACCAAGTCTGCTTGTCATCCTTGCTATCGCCTACATAGATAAAGCGGAAGTTCTCCCAAGCAGTAGGCTTATACTTACAGGTATATACACCATCGCTCTTCTTATCCATCACGGCAAGCAGGGTACTTCCGTCTTTGGTAAACATACAGAGAGTGTTCTTGGCTACGGGTTCTGGATTGGTCTGGTCGCCCTCTACCACAGTGTAAGTCAATTCACTGTTTTCGCCTACTTTTACGGTTATGGTATAGGTACCGGCTTTAGCTATGGTCAAGCTTCCTGCACTTTCGGCAGCAGTCATCTTACCATCGGCAAATGTGTAGTTAAGAGTCTTGGCCACGGGAGTACCTGTATCACCAGTGTTCGTGTTATATTCAGCACCTTCGCCAGCTATGGTAACGGTAGCATTGTCAGCCGTAGTTGTAACCACACCTATCCAAGCATAATTGGGTTTGTCGTATGTCATATCCACATTATTGAGCTTAAGGCTCTTAATGTAGGTAGATGTCATCACTTTCTGCTTTGTATCCAATACAGTGTAATAGATACCGGTGGGTTCTGGGAACCACAGGTTATACATAGAAGTAGATGTATCCATTACATATGTTCCGGCAGTAGAAGAGTTACCCCAAATGGTTCCATTGTTCTCCATGGCATAGAAGTTGAGCCATGACGAAACGTTCATATAGCCACTGTACACGCCGTCTGAACTTGGAGAATAGAGGTAAGTAAGCACTGTGTTCTTATCCTTGTTAAGAATATTGATATAGCTCATATCTATCAGATAAGGAGTAACCACTACCTGGCACACATTGCTGTATGCGGCCTCAAGATTGGCACCCAGCTGACTCTTTATGCGGAAATATAACGGGGCAGAAACATCGGGAGTGAGCCCAAGTTCTTTGGCCAACGCATTAAGATCGCCGCCAGTGAAAGCCTTTGATAAATTTGTTACCGAATACTCCTTTACCTGGGTAAAATCTTGGGTATCAGAGGCCTGCAGTGTAGTTAATATTACGCCACTGGCAGCCGGTTTGGTTTCATCGCTCGATAGCAAGGTTGGATTGTTCCATGCCAACGAGAGTACAATATCTTTGCTGTTGTCTACCGACAGAGGCACATCTGTGGCCGAAGCCATCAGGTTAGAGGCCTTGAAGCCGTCAAGGTATATCTTGTCTCCGCTCTCTTCGCAGCTTACCATGGCGGCAGCTGCGCAGACGAGCATCATCAGATTGCTAAATATCTTTTTCATTGTTCTTCCTATTATTAATAGTTATCGTTGTGAAGATTAGGATTAGCCGTAAGTTCGGCATTAGGTATGGGATAGTAGTTGTACTTACTGTCTACGGCCTGTCCGTCGGGTATACCACCTTTCCACTGCCATACATATTTACTTGTGGTAAACATGCCGAAGCGTATTAGGTCTGTACGGCGGTAGCCTTCGTGATAGAGTTCACGGGCACGCTCATTGATGATAAACTCCAGGAATTCGTTGTCATTGGCAAAGTTGTTCGACCATACATCGGCAGCTCCTGCACGCTCGCGCACAAGGTTAATCCAATATATAGCTCCCTTCTTGCGCGAAGCTACTACTTCAGGGTCGCTGGCATCGGTTTTACCATCGGGCCATGGATCCCAGCTTGTACCACTGATACGAGCCACGCATTCTGCATACATAAGATAAACATCTGCCAAGCGGAAGAGAGGATAGTCTGTTTCAGCGCCATCGTTATCTGTATTCGAAGCGGTAGCACCATTGTCTGTAAGATTGCTCCATTTTTCAGAGAGGTATCCGTTGCTTGGGTCGGTCATACTTGACACATCTTTGGTCTGTCCGGTAACAAAGAACTTGCAACGCTTGTCGGCACCTGTACCACGGTCGATATCGTTTTGGTCGAATTTGTCTACGAATTCAGGACGCAGACGGAACGAGCCCCAACCCTTAGAAACACCATAGTCGGCGGGATTCTGATAGTCGCTTGAATTGTTTATTTCTCCGCAAATTACATAGGTAGAAGCGCCCCAACTTACAGTATGTGTGGCCGATACGGGCAGAGCAAATATTATTTCATTGGTACGCTTATCGTTGTCGGCATTGAATAGCTTGCTATAATCGCTCTCCAGGGTAAATCCCATGTTCATCACTTTCTCACAAGCTTCGCGACACTCCTGGTACTTGGCTACACCTGTATACACTTCGCTGTTAAGATAGAGCTTGGCCAACAGTGTATAGGCAGCTGCCTGTGAAGCCTGACCATAAGGGCAAGACGATGCGGGCAGCAAGTCGGCAACACAATCGTTAAGTTCGCTCTCTATATAATCGAAAGTCTGCTGCGGAGTATAACGGGGTGGAATGTAACTACCTACAGGGTCGTTCTCTGTTACCATAGGAATATAGCGGTACAAATCCAAAGCATGATAATAGAACAAGGCGCGCATAAAGCGTACTTCTGCCTTGTATTCTGTCATCTTGGTTTCGTCGCTGCCGGTAAACGATGCACCTGCGGCATTACGCAAGAATTCGTTGCAGAGGGCTATATTATAGTATATACGGTAGTACATATCTGACACCCAGGCATCGTTGGCATCCCACGAGAGATAGGTAAGACCGGTAGTCTGTTCGCCTGTAAGCCAGGTAGAAGCAACTTCGTCTGTACCACACTCTTGCAAGTTCCAGAACATACGCATATAGTCAAATCCGTTGCCTTTGTTCAATACTGACGACAGATCTTTGTTTTCGCCACCTTTTTCCTGACCGCTGGAAACCATCGAGGCGTAGATTTTACCCAGCACGGCCTCGTAATTGGCCAACGAGTTGTATACATCCTTTGATGTAGTTTCTGTATGGGGGTACTGGTCAAGGTCTGACACACAACCTGTGGTACCGGTAATAACGGCCGCACCCACCATCATTGTATATATTGTATTCTTGAGTTTCATTTGTTGTTTCTTTTAAGATATTTCAAATCTTGTTTTTTTAGTTTATGGAAACGTAGTATCCCATTAGAACTGGAATCCGAGACTCAGTGAGTAGGTTCGTGGACGAGGATAGAACGACTGGTCCATACCATTGGGCACTTCGGGATCGGTACCTGAGTATCCGGTAATGGTAAATACATTTTGTACCATTGCCGATACGGTAAGTGAAGCCCACTTGGTAATCTGACCTACATTGTAGCTCAGACTAAGATTGTCGAGTTTCAAGAACGATGCATTCTCTACATAGTAGTCTGACAGATACTGCCGTGTCTTGAAACCGGTCTTGAGGAAACTTACATTGAGATTGTTAAGCTGCGCTGAGTTGTAGCTTACGGTCTCCCATGCTCCAGTACTCATAGCCATACCGTTGTACACATAGTTTCCTATGTTGGCACGGAAATTCATACCGAGGGTGAACTTCTTGTAACGGAGCGAGCTACTCAAACCCATAATATACTTGGGAGCTGGTGAGTGATAACGGTAGCGGTCGCCTGTTCCTATCTCGCCGTCACCATCAAGGTCGGCATAGGCACCTTCGATAGGTTTGCCTGTCTCTGGGTCGTACAGCTGGTGATATACATAGAACATGTATGGCTCATATCCCTCTGTAAGTACCTGGAACTGATAAGCATCGATATACGGGCCAACCTCTACGTTAGTCCTCTCGCCACCCTTTACCAGCGACAGGTTCTTCACCTTCATATTTTGCCAAGTAAGGTTGTAGCTAAGGTTCCACTCCCAGTCTTTGGTCTGTATGGGGGTTGCGTTGAGGGTTACCTCTATACCCCGGCTATCTATGTTACCCACATTGGTAAGGATAGTCTTCGAGAAGTTGGTACCAGCTGCTGTAGGTACGGATGCCAGCAGGTCTTTGGTTTTGCGGGTATAGAAGTCTACCGAACCGCTAAGACGCCCCTTGAGGAACCCGAAGTCGATACCGAAGTTCCACGATGTGGTGGTTTCCCATTTCAAGTTCTCAACATATGCCTCTGGGCGATAGGTATTTACGTACTGGCCATTAATAAGGGCCTCAGCGCCAGTTACACCCAATGTGTATACGGGCAGATAGTTATAGTTGCCTATACCGTCTTGCTGACCAGTAACACCATAGCTAACACGCAGTTTCAGATTAGACAGCACCTTATTGTCTTTCAGCCAAGGTTCTTCTGTAAGTGTCCAGCCCAGTGCCACTGAGGGGAATGTACCCCAGCGGTTGTTCTTTGAGAAGCGCGACGAAGCATCTCTACGCATGGTTGCAGTAAGCAGATACTTGCCATCGAACGAATAGTTTAAACGGCCATAGTACGATAGCAGTACATGGCGGTAGTCTGAAGCCTTTACGGTAGTCAATACTGTGCCAGCTGCACTCTTAGTATAATATAAAGGTGTAGAACTCTTCCAATATTGGTAGTCGTAACCTGCGGTAATGTCTACGTTGCTCTTTATATTCTCAAAATATTTGGCATAATTGGCATAAAGGGTAAGTAGTCGGTTCTCGTTCTTCTGTGGACCGTACTCATAGTTGTATCCGCTGATTGATTCATCAGTATTGTAGGCCTGGGCAGCATATGTAGGTACATTTATAGTACCCTTACCGTTAGCATAGTCGGCACCCAATGTGGCATGCAGCTTCAGTTCGGGCAGGAAGTGTACTTTATAGTCTACGTCCATAGACCCTATGAAGCGTGTAATCTTACTCTGCGAATCGTAGAGTTCTACCAGTCCGCGCGGGTTCTTTACTCCACCGTTTACCGGCTGTCCGGTAGCATCCAGGGCTTCGTTATAGCCACCATAATTGCTATTGCCAGAATATACAGGTATGGTGGGGTTGAATGTAGCAGCAGCCCACACAGCACTTGAGTTGTTGAATGAGTTATTATTGAGAGTACCCTTGGCGTTGATGGTAAGTTTCAAATGGTCATCAAAGAAGCTTGGGGTAAGCACAATGTTTCCTGTCCAGCGCTCGGCGTTGTCTTTGCGTACCAATCCACTCTGGTTGTAATAACCTACTGATGCACGGAAGGGCAACCACTTGGCCAGCATACCGCTTAGGCTAAGGTTGTTGTCTGTTCCGAATGCAGTACGGTACACTTGGTCATTCCAGTCGGTATGGGCATCACCGAGAAGAGCTTTTTGTGCATCGGTGCCATACTGGTTAATTACGCTTACAAAATCATCATAACCCAACATATCTACCATCTGTGCACGGGTCTGAACACTATTGGTGGTACTGAAATTTACTTTGAATTTACCTTGCTGACCTTTCTTGGTAGTGATGATGATAACACCATTTGATGCACGCGAACCATAAATGGCTGTAGACGAAGCATCCTTGAGTACTGTCATGCTCTCAATATCAGAGGGGTTGATCATACTTAAGAAGTTGTTGTCGTTACCCGATATACCGCCACGTTCCAATGGTACACCATCGAGTACTATCAGAGGGTCGTTGCTGGCATAAAGAGAGGCACCACCGCGTACACGGATAGTACTTCCTGCAGAGGCAGAACCACTGTTTGACATAATCTGTACACCCGAAATTTTACCATTGATAAGTTGTTCGGCCGACGATACCAGACCCTTATTAAAGTCTTTCGACGTTACCGTAGACACCGATCCAGTGAGGTCGCTCTTGCGGGCTGTACCGTAACCAATCACCACCACGTCTTGCAGTGTTTGGTTGTCTTCCTCCATCTTTATGTCCATATTGTCGGTTATATTGACCACCTTGTCAATATAACCTATATACGACACTTTGATTTTTTTAGCTGTAGAAGCCACTTGCAGCTTGAAATTACCGTCAAAGTCGGTAATAACGCCACTTGTCTGTCCCTCGACCACCACAGTGGCACCTATGAGGGGTTCACCGTTTTGTGCATCTGTAACCTTTCCCTGGACGGTGCGAGTCTGAGCCGACATCTGCAGACATCCCAAAAGGAACAATGCAGTAAGAAGAAAACTTCTCTTGAATGTTTTTAAGATTGCAAACATTTTTAGTTATTGTATTTTAGGTTTGTAATTGCATGTAGCGCTTGCAAATTTATGATATAGATCAAGGGCTGTGAGATATATTTTGGACAAAAATAAAAATAAAACGGACAAAAGTGGTTATTTTTCACGATTTTGTCCGTTTTGTGTTCTAATTGGCAAAAATATTTCCATGTACTCAGAATTATCTGCACTACATGTTTGCAAAAGAGAGGGCTAAGGAAAACTTGGCAAGGATTTACAAAAAGATGGTAATACGCTACTACTCCCCTTCTATATGGTACCATTGTTGTAAAAATTTCTATATAGAGGTACTCTGAATATTTTACTTTCAAATTGAAAGCGCACCCTAAAGCGCATTTAGAATATTTAACATATACCATACTTTTATAGTTAATAAATATTACTAAATGCATCATTTTTGCCTCATTTTTCGCGATAAAAAGTGCGAAAGTTTTGGCCAAAAATAGCCTATTTTGGGGTTATTTCGGAGTTATCAACAGAGGTGGATGATGTAGAAAACCCTAATTTTTGACCACAACATGCTAATATTTGACAAATTTAACAGCTTTTAACATAATTCTCACCACAATTCTTGACAAACGAACTATAATTTTTGAGAACCTAAAGACCATCTTTAGCGGCGTAAAGGATAACTCTAGCTCCGTAAACCATAACTTTATGATAAAAATAAGCATCACGAGAATCGCGTGGTTTTCTCCGACGACCCTTTTGCTTGCAAAAACCGCTATTTTTAGCCACCTTATTTTTAGAAAGTTTAACAGTTACAATTTAAAAGCATGCGCAGAGACGCAATAACCAACAGCCATCTGTTTTCTTGTAATTGGAATTGTAGTTTTATCTTGAGGGTAAGGTATATTTTTTAGAACCGTTCCACATATATTATATAATATTCTTGCCCTACCCGCCTATTTTTACTAATTTTGCGATATAAAAAATAGCAAACTTATGAAGAGACTGTCTATACTACTCTGCCTCGCACTCATGGTAGCTATGGGTGCATGGGCTGCCGACACCTATACATCGCTATGGCAACAATATAACGACGCCGTGGACAAGGGACAACCACGCACGGCCATAGGAGTGCTCGACCAAATAGCAAGCAGGGCCACTACTGACAAGGCGTACGGACATTTAGTCAAGGCACAGATAGCCCGAGGATGCTTGGCCATAGAAATCTCTCCAGACTCGCTTACCCCCGTAGCTCAACGCATGGAAAAGGCTGAGCAACAGGCCAAAGACCCCGTACTACGTGCTGTCTACGCCACCGTACTGGGCAATCTGTACGCCAAAAGTGTAATGTTTGAAGACCAGGAAGATGCTAAGAAACGCAGCCGCGAATACTACACCATAGCACTAAAGGATAAAGACCTGCTGGCCAAAACCCAGGCTAAAGTCTACGAACCTACCGTAGAGCGGGGATACATAAGCAAGTCGTTCGGTGGAGACCTGCTACACGTTATAGGTTGCGAGACCAAAGAATACACTATGCTCAACAACTACTACAATGCACATGGTAACCGCCGGGCTGCATGCATGGCCGCATGCTTAGAGCTACGCGAAAACCACAAAACATGGTTGGCATCAGACAAAGGCAGACAGAATTACCGCCACAAGGCCGATTCGCTCATCAATATATACCAAGACTTGGACGAATGCGGAGAATTAGCTATAGAACACTATAGGGCCTTAGACACATTTTATGACAACAAGGCCGAACAATGTATTAGCTACATAGACATGGCGCTGGCCAAATGGGGTGCATGGCCCCGCATGAACATTCTGCGCAACAAGCGCGCCGAATTGACCCAGCCACAGTTCAATATCAGTTTAGAAGAAGATGTTATGCTACCCGGTAAAGAACGCAAGATACACATCAACTCGGTACGCAACATACGCCAGATTACTCTGAACATCTACCGCTTGGGCAAAAACTACTACAACTTTAGCAGCAACATAAACCGACTGTCTGACAAGGAACTGGAAAAATTGAAACAAGACGCAGCAAAGAATCCCGTACAGACTATTACACGACAGTATTACGGCTATGCTGACTATCAGACGGTTTCTGATTCGGCTTTCATCACCCCACTTACCCTGGGCAACTATCTTATCAAGGCCGAAGCCGATGTAAAAGGTGTTGACACACAATACGCCCTACTCTCGGTAAGCAATTTGTGCATACTGGCGCAAAAACAACCCGGAACAGACAAAAAGCAAATTCGTATAGTGGTAGTAAACGCCACCTCTGGCAATCCTGTGGGCGGTGCTACCGTTACAATAAAGCAAACGCTACGCGGCAAAGATAGTACAGAGGTACAACTCAAGACCGACGACAAGGGCGAAACCATATACAACGGCACAAGCAGCCTCTACATACGCGCCACACACAACAATGATGTATACAGTCCATTCGAAAGGTTATGGACATCAGCCTCATTCCGCAAGGCACAAAACTCAGAACAGTTTAATATTTTTACCGACCGTAGCATATATCGCCCTGGGCAAACAGTATATGTGGCCGTAACGGCAACCTGCCGCCGCAGCGCTACCGAGGGCGAAGTATTAACCGGCCGTAGCCTTACGCTAAAACTCAACAATGCCAATGGGAAGCCAGTGGCCGAGCAGCAGGTTATTACAGACCGATACGGAACCGCCCATAGCCAGTTTGTATTGCCAACAACCGGACTTACTGGCAACTTTAGCATATGCTGCAACAACTTGAGCTCGACAAACTTTAAGGTAGAAGAATACAAACGTCCTACCTTCAAAATAGAATGGGATACCATACGCACGCGATACGAAGCAGGCGACACGCTGACCATTACCGGACGGGCCATTACCTATGCCGGAGTGCCCGTACAACAGGCCAAGGTAACGGCCACAGCCTACAGAAGAACAGCACTATGGTGGTGGCGCTACTGCAATAATAATAGCAACGAAAGTATGCAATTACCCAATGGCACTACAGATAACCAAGGCCAATTCAGCATCAGGTTGCCGTTGAAGATTGAAGATGCTGACTATGCTCGCAAAGTATTTTACACCTTTGACGTATCGGCCACTGTTACCGACGGTGCCGGAGAGAGCCAGGAAGCACAGACCTCTGTGCCATTAGGAACACGCGCCACAGCCCTTGTCTGCGATATAGACGAACAGATAGAGCGCGATAGTATACCTACAATCCATTTCTACTACCGCAATAGCGGTGGACAACCCATTGACGAACAGGTAACATATACCATTGACGATCAGCATTATACCACAGAAGCCAACCGCCCAGTAGACCTACGCCCAATACTCAAGGGAGTAAAAAGCGGACGCCATCAGCTTACGGCCATATGCGGAAGCGATACCCTTACCCAAAACTTTGTACTCTTCAGTGCCAGTGACAGTCATGCACCAATTGACACTCCTGACTGGTTCTACCTAAGTAGCCACAACTTTAGCGATAAGGGGAAAGTGCGCTTGCAACTGGGCTCTTCGGCCTCCGAACAATACGTAGTGTACACGCTCTGCGCCGACAACCTTGTAATAGAACGCGGCTCATTCCAACTGAAAGGACAACTCTACCGCCACGATTTCAGCTACCGCAGCGAATATGGCGATGGCCTCACCCTTACCTACGCATGGGTAAAAGACGGAGAGATATATACACATAGCGAGCGCATAGCACGCCCCATGCCCGACAAACGCCTGCAGACACGATGGACGAGTTTCCGAGACCGACTTATTCCAGGACAGAAAGAAACATGGACGCTACACATAAGCCAGCCTAATGGGAAACCTGCCGAAGCACAGATGACCGCTACGCTTTACGACCAATCGCTCGATGCGCTGTATGCCCACAATTGGTATTTTAACAACGTATACAACCCCAACACACTAAGTAATGCCGGATGGAAATCGCCATATATTGGAACAATAGGGCTGTACAGCTATCAAGAGCGGAAAACGCTGACCGAAGACGAACTTACACGCCCGCAACTTACACCATGGAATTGGGTACAGACCAGCAATTTCTCAAGGCCACTATATTTAAAGACTACAGTGGGGTCGATAAATGCAATGGCCAAAAGCAACGTATCATCAACCCGCTTGATGAATATAGAAGAAGATAATGCTGGAGAACTAGCCAGCAAAAACCTCACCAAGGAGAATACCGCTTCTACCAAGACAACACCCACATGGACAAGCTTACGCGAAAATTTCAATGAAACGGCATTCTTCTACCCCACTTTGGAAACTAACGAGAAGGGTGATATCAACATTAGCTTCACCCTACCCGAAACGGTAACCACATGGAAGTTTATGGGGGTGGCACACGACCGCAGTCTGAACACTGCTTTTGTAGAAGCCACAGCCGTGGCACAGAAGAAAGTAATGGTACAGCCCAATATGCCACGATTTGTACGCAACGGCGACAACGTAACCCTGGCCGTACGCATAACAAACACAACAGCCCAAAAGCAAAGCGGAAAACTAATAATGACCCTCACCCCGGCCACAAGTCAACAAGCCATAGTAACCTTGCAACAACCTTTCCAGGTAGAGGCAAACGCTACGGCAACGGTAAATTTCAGCTTTACGCCTGATACTAACGAGCCGCTTCTGATATGCAAGACTATGGCCACCGGCGAAGGATGGGCCGACGGTGAACAACACTATCTGCCACTGCTATCGAACTATGAGCAGACTGTAAACACACTGCCATTCACACTTAACGGCACAGGTAGCCATACCCTCAATACGGCAAATCTCTTTGACCCAGACGGTATCAACAAACAAACAACTATTGAATATACCGACAACCCTGCATGGCTCATGATACAGGCTCTGCCTGCACTGGCCAACCCCTCGGGCGACAATGCAATAAGTCTGGTGGCAGCCTATTATGCCAACGCCATTGCCCTGCATATCATCAACAGTTCACCATCTATACCGCAAGCCATAAAGTTGTGGCAACAACAGCCCGAAGAGAGTCTTACAAGCGTATTGGAAAAGAACGAAAGTCTGAAACAAATTGTCTTAGCCGAAACGCCATGGCTGGCAACCGCCACGCACGATACCGAGCGCATGCGCAGTTTGGCCCGCTATCTTGACATCAACCAAATAGATGCGGCACAAAGCTCTATTCTCACCAAACTTACCCAGCTGCAAAACAGTAACGGTCTTACTGCATGGTGGAAAGGCATGACTGGCAACATATACATAACTACAGCCGTGGCCGTAACACTGGCCCGTCTGGAGCATCTTACTGGCATACAGACCAGCGCTCACAACATACTCACCAATGCGCTTGATGCAATGGACAAGGTTATGGCCAATCGTGTAAAAGAGATGAAGGAGAACAAGGCAAAGAACCACGCCTACAACCAACTGACTGATACTGAAATAAGTTATCTCTACGCTTCGGCTCTGGCTGGTAGAAAGTGTACTTCTACTATCACTTACCTGCTTGACATGCTGGAGAAACAGAATTACACTGTATCTATTAGCGACAAGGCTCAATATGCCGTAACTATGGCTCTCTACGGTCGCACAGCCAAGGCGAAAGAATATCTGCAGAGCGCCCGCGAATACACTGTATTCAAAGAGGGCATGGGACGTTACTACGACACCCCGCTGGCCAGATATTCATGGTTAGACTATCGTATACCCACCCAGGTAGCTACCATCGAAGCCCTAAAACTAACCGACCCTTCTGACACAACTACCATAAGCGAGATGCAGCAATGGCTACTCCAAGAAAAGCGCACTACTGCATGGAACACGCCTGTAAACAGCGTCAATGCCATATATGCCTTCTTGCTAAACAACACCAAGGCTCTCGCCCCCACCGAAACAAAAGCAAAAATTACTGTTGACGGCAAACAGGCTGAAACCTGCAACAACATACCTATGATAGGCACACAAACCTACCAGAAAGACGGTGCAACATCAACAGTAACTATCAACAAACCTTCGGCACAGACCAGTTGGGGCGCAGTATACGCATCGACGCTCATGCCTATCGACAAAGTGAAGCAAGCCTCATCAGGGCTCTCCATAAAGCGCCAGATTATAAGCGAAAATAGCAACATACACATAGGAGACAAAGTAACAGTACGCATAACTATCTGCGCTGACCGCGACTACGATTTCGTAGAAGTAAAAGACAAGCGTGCAGCCTGTCTTGAACCAACCAACCAACTTAGCGGTTACCGACAGGGATGCTATGTAGCTCCACACGATAGTCATACTTCCTATTTTTTTGACAAAATGAGCAAGGGCACACATACAATAGAAACCACCTACTATGTAGACCGCACAGGCAACTACCAGAGTGGACAGTGTGCCGTTGTATGTGCCTACAGTCCGGCATTTGCAGGTCGCACCGCTGGAACCACATTACATGTAAATCCATAAAAATAACACACATGAAGATATACTCACATTCACGCCGTATGGTAGCCGTCATCATTGCACTTTGTATGACACCTATGGCGCTTATCGCACAGAAGATAACCGTAGCCCAACCTACCATAGACTGCGGACAAGTACAGTACCGGCGAGCCGTTACCGTACAGTTTGAAGCACGTAACCAGAGCGGGCGATCTATAACCATTACTGACGTGCGCAGTAGTTGCGGATGTACCGTAGCAAGTTTCCCCAAGCAGCCTATAGCCAACGGCAAGTCGTTTAAAATAAGTGCCGAATACGATGCACGCCAGATGGGACACTTCGAAAAGCAATTGGCCGTATATGTAGAACAAGGCAGCAAACCCATATACCTTACCCTGCGCGGTGTAGTTGTAGAAGAGGTAGTAGACTACAAGGGTGATTTTCCGCTGGAATTGGGCGACCTAAGGGCTGACAACAACAATATAGAGTTCGATGATGTAAACCGCGGCGAACGTCCCATACAGCGCATCAACATTCTAAACACCACATCGAAAGCCATATCTCCACAAGTTATGCACCTACCCGATTATCTGCAGGCTCAAGTATCGCCGTCGACCATAGCCCCGGGACGGTCTGGAGTAGTCACCCTGACACTACTGTCTGACCGTCTACGCGATTTCGGACTTTCGCAGACTACAGTATATTTGGGCAAGAATCCTGGCGACCACGTATCGGCTGACAAAGCCATCGACGTATCGGCCGTACTGCTCCCCTCGTTTAAGGAAATTACCGAAGAGACACGCCAATATACACCCAAGTTGGAACTGTCGGCCTCAAGACTCGACTTAGGCAGTTTCGAGGGAAAAAAGAAGAAACGCGGCGAAATAATCATCACCAACCACGGCCGTACCGATCTCGAAATACGCAGCATACAAATGTTTACCGCCGGTTTGGAGATATCGCTTTCTACCCGGACTATAGCTCCCAGTGCATCGGCCAAATTGCGTATTACCGCTGTGGCAAGTGCCATGCGCAAAATTCGCACTCAACCGCGCGTACTGATGATTACCAACGACCCCGACAAGGCCAAAGTGGTAATTGCGGTAGACATAAAACAATAGACGCTAAAACATGATACAGATAGAAATAGATAGCGGAAGCGGTTTCTGCTTTGGTGTGACTACGGCCATACGCAAAGCCGAAGAAGAACTCTCTAACAGTGATACTTTATATTGCCTTGGCGATATTGTTCACAATGGCATGGAGGTAGAACGACTGCACCAGCGTGGGCTGCAGACTATAGACCACAACCAACTGTCGCAACTGCACGACGTAAAAGTTCTATTGCGTGCACATGGCGAACCGCCAGCCACATACGACACCGCCAAGAACAACCATATAGACATTATTGATGCCACATGCCCTGTAGTACTACAACTGCAACGCCGCATAAAGCGCCAGTACGATGACAATCCCAACGCACAGATAGTAATATTCGGCAAAAACGGACACGCCGAAGTACTGGGACTGGTAGGACAGACTAACGGCAACGCCATTGTGGTAGAAAACATAGACGATGTAAGTAGACTGTGCTTTGACCGCGACATATACCTGTACTCGCAGACTACCAAGTCGCTCGACGAATTTCACTCTATCATCGGCTACATACAGGAACACATCTCGCCACAAGCCACTTTCCGCAGTTTCGACACCATCTGCCGACAAGTGGCCAACCGGATGCCTAATATAGCAGCCTTTGCAGCTCGCCACGACCTGATACTCTTTGTAAGCGGACAGAAGAGTAGCAACGGCAAGGTTCTGTTTAACGAATGTAAACGCATCAACGCCAACAGTCACCATATAGAACAGCCCTCAGAGATAAACTTAAGCTGGCTCAATGGTGTAGAAACCATTGGCATATGCGGAGCCACCAGCACCCCGAAATGGATTATGGAGCAATGCCGCGACCATATATTACATGCTTTAGGATAACAAAATAACTATAATGGAAAATATTGGAATAATGGTGATACTCTTCATCATTGTAGCCTTGGGATATGTACTTTGCAAGTTAGGATACATGGGCGACAAGCTGGACAGGAAGCTCTCGCAGATAGTGATAGACGTTACTGCTCCAGCACTAATACTCTCGTCGGTTATGGGTGAAGAGCTACCCGACCGCACACTCATTCTACCATTGCTGGGCATAGGTTTTCTTACCTATATACTTCTTCTTATATTCGGCTTTTGGGTACCACGCCTAATAAGCAGTAACCGCGATGAACAAGGCATTATAGGATTTGCACTGATGTTTGCCAACGTAGGCTTCATTGGCTACCCTATCGTATCGGCTATCTTCGGCCCCAAATCTGTATTCTACGCAGCGCTACTCAATACACCCAACACCTTTTTCATATTTACCGCCGGAATAATGTTAGTAAAGGGTGAGCACAGCATAAGAAATTTTAATACCAAAGTTCTGTTTTCGCCATCGATGATAGCCTCTTTTGCAGCCACACTGCTGGTAGTGTTCGGCATACATACGCCCTACCTACTGGCCCAACCTATAACCATGGTTGGAAACATTACCGTACCTATGGCACTGATGATTATAGGCTCGTCTATGGCCCGGTTGCCTCTAAAAGAGATTATTGGCAACCGCAAGGTGTACATCACGTCATTTCTGCGACTTGTAGTGGTACCACTATCCATATATTCGCTATTTGCACTATGCGGAGTAAGTCCGGATATAAACAACATCAACACAGTAGTGATAGCCATGCCAGTAGCATCGTTTGGTACTATGTTCTGCCTAAAGTACGGGCGCAATACGGCCATGATGACAGAGATAACGTTTATAACCACAATAGGTTCTATCATCACCATACCTGCGATAACAGCTCTATTTACATAGGTATAACTTGACAAACCTATATTCAGTTTTCTACTATAGAAGAATATCTGCCACCTGTAATTTGGGCAAGCGAGAGCCGGCGGTACTGTATGTCGTACATCTCGGTATACTGACTACCAAGGCAGAAATGCACGCCATTGTCTTCGTATATAAAACAAATGTCGCCGCTACCATCAAGAGCCATTGACGAATAGGCCGAATAACCGTCTGTAATCTGATAACGCTTCCACCCGCCTATCCAACAGGCAGGTGTAGACCAGTCGGCAGCTGTAGTCAATTCTTTCCAATATACCGACACGTGACTACGACGTTCCAGATTGGTGGGATGGTTACCCACAGTACCGCGAGGAACAGATTGTAGTGCCACATATACCCGTTGTCCATTGACCGCAACGGCCGGCACAATAAGTATTTCTCCATTGCAATTATTGCCAATAGTAGCCGTGCCATCGTTGGGCGAAGATGATACCACAGGAGCATTCCAACTGCCCGTTAGCCAATTATGGTCTGTATAGGTAAACACATTGAATATACGCCCGTCTTTACCGCCACGGCGGCAACTGAGCAGTACATTTCCGTCGGGCAGTTCTTCTATTTTTGCCTCATCACCATCGGGTGCAGGTCGCACACCGGCTCCGCCAAGGGCATTCCATGTACGCCCAAAGTCGTCAGAGAATACCACTACACTACCTTCGTTGGTAACTATAGCCGAGTAGATTCGGTAATAAGCACCACACTTAACCTTACGGCTCTGGCAGATGCGCCCGCTGGTAAAGAAGAGACGGTATATATTGCCGTAACCCCGGTAGATATTGTATATCTGGTCTGTAACATCGCCACCATTCCATGTATGTCCGTTGTCTACGCTATAATAACGCCCTACCCTAATTGCCGAAGTGTAATTGCCCGCAACTGAAACGGCCGACCGACCATAGCCTACACTACCCGAAGCACACATCATAAGCATACGTCCGGTTTCGCGATCGCGAACTACGGCGGCATCGCCATGTCCTTGATCAAAGCTACCGCTTCCAAATCCCATTGCTGCCGTCTGTGGCAGAGTCCATGTACGGCCGCCATCACTGCTATGGCGCACCTCTATGCTAATATTCCCCACCGATCCTATATCGCCCCAACTGGTAGCATCGGTCACACCCGAGCGGTTGTCGGCAAAGGCCACCACATGATTGCCGTAAGTCACTATGGCCGGAATACGATAATAACGATGGCTTGCTGTATCGGTATGCCACAACGTAGTCTGCGCAGTAGCAGCAGTTGCAAGGATAGTAGCTATGCTTAATAAAAATAGCTTTTTCATTATACTTTTTTTCCTTATAAGGATATACTATATAGGGTTAACCTTTGCTGTCAAAGAAACGCACTATAGGTTGCATAAAAGGTGAAAGAAACTGGGGCTGATGGTCACCATGATACCCCGTGCGCCCACTGCTCCACGCCACGCACACACTACGACGCGCACGGGTCAATGCCACGTATAGTTTGCGCTTATCTTCGGCGCACTGTACTGGGTCTTCGCGCGACTTAAAAGCAGGATAACGGCCGTCTACCACATCGAATATTATCACATTATCGAACTCCAGACCCTTGGCCTTATGCACGGTAGACACAAAGATACGCTCGGCAAGTACGGAAGAGCCGCATAGGTCGGCTTCTTTCAGTGTATTGGTCTCCATAAGGTTGCGCTGCAACTGCTCGACAAGCGACGGCGTAAGCTCCACATCTATTATATCATGGTCTATATAGCGTAGCACATAGTCTATCTTATGCTCCAATTCGGGGTTGCTGCCCACATCGTAACAACAGGCATACACTGCGCGCATTTGGGCTACCATGGCCGACTCAGATACAGATTCTGCTGGTCGATAGTAAAGTTCTGAGCGAGCCTTGAGATACAGTTGTCCGTATTGCCGGCGCAGTATATCGGCGGCATGGATCACTCCGGGGCGAGCAAGATACTCGCGCTGACTGTCAATGATGCCCCGGCAGGTACGGCAGAGGCTGACTATAACCCGACAGGTATCCTCTACATCTACATCGGCAAGATGGGCGTTGTCTTCGCTCAAACCAAAGAGATGCTGTACACGGAAATAGTCGAGACGGTAACTACGCAACTCGGGATGGAGCAGCCTTAACAGTTTTAGGGTATCCAGGCATCGTCCGTGGTGTGGCAAATGCATACTGGGCAGATAACGCTTCAGATTATGACAGAGTATCTGATAATCGTATTCTACATTATGCCCTACCAAACGACAGTTACCTATATAGTCAATAAATTGCTGCAAAGCCTCGGCATGAGGCACCAGACGGGCATTACGCCGCTGAGCTATAATAGGGTTAGGGGTAGAACCCAACATTTCGGGTATGGGCCTATTGGTATGTATGTGTACCACAAACTCAGAGCCCTCTACCATTTTACCGTGCAACAACTTGACGGCAGCTATCTGCAGTATATCGTCATCATACACGCTCAGCCCGGTAGTTTCGGTATCAAACACTACCACAGGTTCTTCGCCATCAATGGTTTCAAGAAAATCTTGCACATAGGTGCGTCCAGGGGCGTAAACCATAAAATCAGAAGGAAGTATACCCCTATTGAGCATCTTTCGCATAAATTCTCGAGCCGAGGCCGGAGCAGCAAAAACACCCAAGCCATAAAGGAGTCGCGCCCAAGCCATAAAATTGGTTTCAGAAGCGAGTACATTAAGATGGGCAAGCATGGTTTTCACCTCTGTAGATGAAAATATATCAGAACCAGACACTTGAAAGAAGGGTACATTCATCTGCCGCAGCGTATCGCCTATTTTATCGGCATCGTAGTTTGAGTTTACCACTATGGCCGTAGTCTCTGTTGATGCCGAGTTGGCCCGCTTGGCGGCCATAGTGGCCACGGCCTGATATTCGCTATCTATAAGCGGAGCTTCGAGCAACGTCATTTCGGCCTTACCTTCTTCTCTGGAGTAAGCCATGGGCAGCAGCGCAGCATCTACACCCAGCACCTTGGCGGCATAGCAGTTAGTCATATCCAGTAAGGCCTTAGGCGACCGGTGGTTTATATTAAGGTGGTATATATGCTCGCCACAACGATTGCGAATCATAGACAGGGTATCGCTCTTGGCACCCATAAACGAGAATATAGCCTGCTGGGCATCGCCAAGATACATCAGCATAGCTTCGCCTTTATCTACTCCTTTATAGGTTATACGGTCTATTATGGCCATCTGCATGGCATTAAGGTCTTGCACCTCGTCTATCTGTATCCAGCGGTAACGGGGATACTCTGTATCGGTACATAGGGCATCGTAGGTAAGCAGAAGCAAGTCTTCGAAATCAACCAGTTTATTCTGCCTACAATAAGCAGTATAAGCATGGGCGTAACGCATCTTGCGTAATAAATTGGCCGCCAGCGCCTGAGTACCTACATCATAAGCATCGTCCTTGATGGCATCAAGATAATCTAATGCATGGTCATAGATATCTATCATTGCCTCGGGTGTAAACGCTCGCCGCTCAACCCTACAAATGGTCTTCATCACACTAACATCATCGGCACTCACACAATCAGGATGAAGCCTAAGCTCGCGAGGATGACGGTGGATAATCTGATGCATAAAATGGGCGAAATGGATAATCTCGGCACACTCTCTACGACGGCGATATACCCGTTTAATCTCGCTTTCGTCTTCGTTCTGATAACGGGCCAAAATACTTAATGCATCATCGTCATCGATTACCGATGTCTCGGCTCCTACGAGATGATTTTCGAACAAGAATTTAGAACAGAATCGGTGGATATTACCTACATAGAGCTGATCAAGGTCTGCATCGTCTACATACTGAGCTATGCGCTCGCGCATACCACGGGCGGCTCTATTAGTAAAGGTAAGGCAGAGCATATCAGAAAAAGCCACACCCTGGTCGTGGGCACGCTGTATGCGGCGGGTTAATATCTGCGTCTTGCCGCAGCCTGGAGGAGCAAGTACCAAATGGTATCCACCGGCTGGAGCTTCTATCACGCGGCGTTGGCTTTCGTCGGGTTGCCATACGCAAGGTTCGGTTTTGGTCATAGTTATCAGGATAAAGGTGATTATGCAAATGCCCGCATAAAGAAAATCCATAACCACCATGCTTTATTCATGGCAGTTATGGAAAATGTCAAGAGCTAACCGTTAGGCCTTCTTGCTGGTACGGGTAGCTGTTATAAAATAGATAATAAGCAACAGATAAGCGGCCAGCGATAGTAGTTCGCTTAGATTGTTGGTCCACCAAGAGTCGTAGTTTACCTCTACACCACCAAACTTGAGCAGAGCGCTTACCACACCCATCAAAGCCCCACCAGCTATAAATCCGCTGGCCAGCAGAGTACCCTTTTCACCACGGGCTTTGTTTACCTCGGCATCACTGCTACGGGTGGTAACAAACCAGTTAACGGCTCCACCCACAAGGAGGGGTACATTGAGTTCCAATGGTATAAACATACCCAAGGCAAAGGCCAAGGCCGAAATCTTGCAGCGATCCAATATAAGAGCTATCACGGCTCCAATACCATAGAGCAACCAAGGAGCTCCCTGTCCATTCATAAGCGGAGCTATAACGGCAGCCATGGCATGAGCCTGGGGGGCTGCCAGTTTGTCGCTTTGGAAACCATAAGTCTTGTCAAGCACTATCATAACACCAGCTACAGTGGCAGCCGAAACGATAGTTCCCAAGAATTTCCAGGATTCCTGCTTCTTTGGGGTAGTGCCTAACCAGTAACCTATCTTAAGGTCGGTAATAAGGCTACCAGCCATAGACAATGCCGTACATACCACGGCACCCATAAGCAGGGCTGCCAGCATGCCGGCTTCGCCCTTCAAACCTACGGCCACCATCACTACAGATGCAAGGATAAGGGTCATCAGGGTCATGCCTGATACTGGATTGCTACCCACTATGGCAATGGCGTTGGCGGCCACAGTGGTAAACAAGAAAGCTATTACAGCTACCAAGGCTATAGCCACTACGGCATGAATGAGATTGAAGTTCATCACACCTGCATAGAAAAAGGCAAAGGTAATCATAAGGGTAAGTACCGAACCGATAGCTATTATCTTGAAAGATATGTCGCGCTGGGTGCGTATCACTTCAGCAGAACCAGCTCCTTTGCCTTTCATCTCGCGGGCGGCCAGTGCTACGGCACCCTTGATGATACCCCAACTCTTGATAATGCCTATCACGCCGGCCATAGCTATACCGCCGATACCTATAGAACGACCATAGGCTTTAAATATCTCTTCTGGACTCATATCGCCTACAGCGGTAGTTATAGAGGGATCCCACTGTGAGAGTACTGTATCGGGGAAGAGCAACGCCATACCTGGTACAATGAGCCACCATACCGCCAACGAACCGAAGCAAGTGATGGCGGCATAGCGAAGACCTATAATATATCCTAAACCCAAAACAGCAGCTCCGGTATTAACCTTGAGCACCAGTTTGGCATGGTCGGCAAGTTGTTGGCCCCACCCTACCACACGCGAGGTAAAGTTCTCGTTCCACAGACCAAATGTAGCCACCACAAAGTCATAGAGGCCACCTATAAGTCCGGCCATCAAAAGAGGCTTAGCCTGGCCACCGCCCTTAGCACCCGACACCAGCACTTGAGTAGTAGCCGTAGCCTCTGGGAAAGGATACTTGCCATGCATATCCTTGACAAAATATTTACGGAAAGGTATAAGGAACAATATGCCCAGTATGCCACCCAGTGCCGAGGCTATGAATACGCGCAAAAAGTCGGCCTGGAGATTAAGCATATAGAGAGCAGGAAGCACAAAGATAGCTCCTGCCACCACAGCACCCGAACAAGCTCCTATACTCTGTATTATTACATTTTCGCC
>CAVHVH010000003.1:0-35816 GCA_963639385.1 Oscillospiraceae bacterium | reverse complement strand
CTTTTGCTTGCAAAAACCGCCCTTATTTTCGCCTTTTCATTAAGAAAGTTTAACGGTTACAATTTGTAAGAACATGCAGCAAATTCGACAAATAAGCGCAAATTCATACAAGGCCTTGACAAAAACACTCTTCAAACATCAGTTATGGTCTAAGCAAATTGATAGGTGCTACATATACACCATCCTCTCGCTGATAGGTACCACCTACAGCTGTGAGTACCATTAAAAATGAGGGGGCTTATTCTTCTCTCTTTTTAGGGTGGTTCTATAAATTACCACCCTTAACCTACAAGCGTTTTTCAGCCTACAAAAAGGGGGCGATGGGGGGGTAAAGTTAAAAAACGCGCAATCAAGAAAAAAAGTTAAGGACTTTGACAAGAATTAACTGGAAATTATATACCTTTGCACCTAATTAATAATAAAGGTTTGCAGAATTAATATTAAAAAGTTTGCAGAGCTAACAAAAAAGCAGATTCCCATACGCCACCCCACGGCCCATCGCAAGAAAAGCCAAACAAGAAACTAACAGACAAAACAAGAATCCATCTCAAAAGAATGAAACACGCAAAGCGCATCTTACTGAGCCTCGCTTTGGCTTTAGCATGTTGTCCGCACATTGTTGCAGACAGCATTATGGACCGTATGCGCACCCGCGACTTTACCGATGCCGACTACATAGGCTATATGCTCACAAGATGGTACGAAGGCTTTCTTGAATACCCTTTCGTAGTCAAGTTTAGCGTTGTAACCATTCTTTTCTGCATTCTCTCTATAACCGCATTCACCCTGTCTATCTACGTCAACAAGATGTACGAAGGTCACCGCAACCGCGTATACCACCGGTTGTACCACCGTTTTTACGACATTTTCTCTGATATCATCACAAGTCAAAAAGAGCTAACACGCTCTGACATAGACGAGCGCATACAACTCACGCTGAAAGACCAGAAGAAACGTAAGAGTGCCAGATCTATGTTCATAGGATGCCGATTACTGGTACAGGTAAAGGCCGACTATTACAACGAATATAACTACTACAACATGCACAAACTGTGCATGGCTTTGGGTGTACAGGAGTTTTTGGAGCGTATGCTGGTGTTCGGTTCGCGGTCAAAGCAACGCCAAGCCATGCAGATATCCCAGTTCCTTATGATAGACTTGCCCGAATCGGTATTGGTAAGACTACTCAACTCTACCAACGCTGTATTGCGCAAGGAGACCCGCATGTACTACCTGTGGCTGAGCGACTACAACCCTTTCCGCTTCTTCCGTGACAGCGAGATGTACAATTACGAATGGCGCGAATGGGATGCATTGGAAGTGCACTTCTTGATGAGCGCACGCAACAGGGCCAAGAAGGAGATGCCGTCGCTGCCGCCGGTGATAGTAGACTGCGACAACGAGAAACTACAGGCATGCTTGATAAGAGAAGTAGGTTTCTGGGGTACGCTCGAAGACATAGACAACATGAAGAAATACCTGGCCCACAAGAACGTTGTGATACGCCAAGCCACCATAGAATGTTTCATCCAGGCCAATACCACTACGGTAGAACCCATGCTCATGAATATCTACGCCCACCAAGACGAGACCATGCGCAAGCACATACTCAGAGCACTGGTAACTTTCAACACAGGCCGCGCCATACCCTTCTTTGTCAAGGCATGGAACGAGTCTAAGGTTCAGGCCACAAAACTATACATTATCATGTCGCTCAGCATGTACGGTGACAATGGCGTAGCTGAGTTCGAGCGCATGGAGAAAGAGAGCAACGAAGAAGACCACTTCCTGTTCCAACAGGTAAGAGCCTTTGAGAAACACATCAACAACCTTGACCGATGAAAGAACTAATATTTTTTACATACGGCTATCTGATATTCTTCTACTCGATGGTACTGATGCTCAGCTATGTTATGCTGATGATACTTTCGTTTAGAGAGATGCGCCGCTCGCGCCACAGCCTAAGCGACATCTACGTAAAGAAGATATTCGATAACTCACCATACACTCCCGGCGTATCTATTATTGCCCCGGCCTACAACGAAGAGAAAACCATAGTGAACAATGTGCATTCACTACTCTCGCAAGACTGGCCCAAGTTCGAGGTAATCATTGTAAACGATGGTAGCAAGGACAAGACGCTGGAGAAGATGATAGAAGAATTCAGCTTGGTAGAAGTACCCTATCTGTACAAGCAGAGCATTATAGCCAAGCCGTTCAAGCGCATGTTTATATCGAGCAAACCCGAATTCGACAAACTGCGCGTGGTTGACAAGGTAAATGGTGGTACCAAGGCCGACCCTGTAAACGCCGGTCTCAACGTGGCTCGCTACCCTTACTTCATCAATACCGACGTAGACTGTATTCTCTCTAAAGACGCCATACGTATGTGCGTTCGCCCTATGGTAGAAGAAGAGCACGTAATAGCCGTATCGGGAGTAATGAATATCTCGAATGCCTGCGAAGTAGTCAACGGTCAACTGATAAAATACCGTATTCCATGGTCGCCTATACCCCTGTTCCAGACGCTGGAATACCTACGTTCTTTCATGATAGGTAAGATGGGGTGGAGCCATATCAACGCCATGCCTAACGTGTCAGGAGGATACGGTATGTTTGACACCGAAACAGCCATCAACGCCGGCGGATACTCTGCCGACTCGCTGGCAGAAGACATGGATATGCTTACCCGTATGATAGGCTACTGCTGCGACTTCAACAAGCCATACCGGGTAATACAGATTCCGCAGACATGTTGCTGGACAGAAGGTCCGTCGAACCTGCGCATGCTTTACCGCCAGCGCGTAAGATGGGGACACGGCCTGGCACAGACCTTTGCCAAGTACTACCGTATGATGTTCAAGAAGAAATACCGCCAGTTGGGCCTCATCACCATGCCCTACCTGTATATCTTCGAATTCTTGGCCCCTATAATAGAGTTATTGGGATTTCTCACCTTCGTCTATCTGGCCTTTACGGGCGCAGTAAACTGGCACAATGCCATCATCATGTTCTTGATGATATACACATTCTGCTTCCAGTTGTCGTTTGCAGTCATCTACTACGACTACATCCAAACCCGCATGCGCGGTTTCGCCTATATAAGGCTTATCATAGCCGCCATGCTCGAACCTTTCTTCTACCACCCTCTAATACTGCTTTTCTCACTGAGAGGCTATCTTAAGTTCTTCATGGGCAAGGGCATTGTATGGGGCGAAATGAAACGTAAGGGATTCAAGAACACCAACCAAAATACCAACCAAGAAAGCGCCGAAAGCATATCTGAAGCCGAAGGTGACTTTGCTACTGAGATAGAAACAGTACCACAAACATCTGAATAAAATCACCCAACATATCAACTACGATGAGCATACACAGAACAACAATATATGGTATAGCACTGACCATGGCACTATCAGCCATGGCACTGACCTTTACCCCAACAGAGGTTCAGGCACAAAGTCTGTTCAGCAACAAAAACAAGCATCTGCCTGACTACTACGACTCCACCGTGCGCGCAGCCTTCAAACGCGGCAACTGGGAGGGCGGAAAACGGCTACTCGACGAAGGTCTGAAACTCTACCCTACCGTATCAGTGCTCAACGAACTGGCCGGCCGCTACTACTACAACAAGCAGGCCTACGACGACGCACGTTATTATTTGGTAAAAGCTCTGCGCGATGACAATACAAACGTAGTAGCCAAGCAACTCATAGTAAACGTAGAAGAAGAAACGCGCAACTACTCGAGCGCCATCTGCTATGTAAACGAACTGCTTGAGGTACATCCCTACTGGAAAGGACTATGGCGGCGCAAGATAAACCTGTACCGTAAGTTGAAGAACGATGTAGAAGCCGACCGACTGCTTGAACGTCTGTGCCAGATATACCCCAACGATGCCCAACTGAAGAAAGACCTGAACTACCGGTTGGAACAACGGGCTGCCGCCGAACGTAAAGCCGGCGACAAGACCAGTGCAATAGAGTCAGCTAAACAACTGGTTGACAACAACCCAAAGAACGAAGAATACTACCTTACGCTCTGCAACCTGTTGCTACAACAGGGTCGCCGGAGCGAGGCCATCGACATAGCCGACAGAGGCGTAAGCAATCTGCCGGGAAGCAATAGACTTATCATCAAGAAAGCCAGCATCCTGGCCGAAGACAACCGTTACGGCGAAGCCATCTCCTTTGTAGAAAGGGCTATGAAGCAGAACCACAGTGGCCAGCTCAGCAGTTTCTATGGAGAACTGCAGACCGATGCTGCACGCGCCGCCGCTAAGAGCGACCCTTATACCCTTTACGGAAAAGTGTACGAACGCACCAAGAGTCAGGAAGCCCTCGACTATCTGGTCAACACCTCTATCTCAAGAGGATACTACGATGACGCCCTTACCTATATCGCCGCCGAGCGCAAACGCAAGGGCGATACCGAAGACCTACTGTACAAGGCATACATCGTAAACCGCCGCATGGGCAACACACAGGCAGCTTCGAACTTGCTGTACAAGCTATATCAGCGCAATCCACGCAACAAAGACGTGGCCGAAGAACTGGCACGCGAAAGACTTAACCGCGCCATGGAGATAATGAACAATGGCGGATATGGTGAAGCTCTGCCCCTACTGGAATTTGTTTCCACCAACGCCACCGACAAAGAAGTGCGCGAATCGGCACTTACCCGCATCATAACATGCAATATAGAACTGAAGCGATATGCCGCCGCCGAGCGCGCCCTTGCCACCTACGAGGCTCAGTTCCCCGGCGCCGCCAACGCCATACTGAAGCATGCCGACATATACAATCTGAGCGGAAAAACCGAGGCAGCACTGGCCTTGCTCGCAAAAAAATGTAACGAAGAAAGCGATGCTCTCACACGGGCACAATATGTAAACGCCTACGAAGAAATAGCCGTGCCGTACATCAAGAAGCTTATGAGTTTTGGTGCCACTGGCAAGGCATATCAGCAAAGTCTGCAACTCTTGGAAATATACCCGCTCTCTGAAAGTGGTCTACGCTATGCCGTAAATACATCGGGACAACTCAAGAGATGGGACGAGCACCGCAGACTGGTAGCCCTGGGGCGTGAACGTTTCCCAGAAGACAATTTCTATGTGGTAAAACAAGCATCACTGCTTACTACCGACAAGAAATTTGCCGATGCACACGACTTGCTCTTGCCAAGAGTATCTGAATACTTAGGCGACTCGCTGCTGGTACACGCCAACAGCACCAATAGTAGCGATTGGGCCATAACTCTGCTTGACCGTCACCAGCCCGATTGGGCCATGTCGGTAATCAATACGGCCCTGAAGTACGACAGCGAGAACCGACTATTGCTCTACACCAAAGGACTGATATTCGAGGCTAAACACCAGTACGACTCGGCTTACGTATACCAGAAATACTATCGCCCTGGATACGGAGAAGAAGCATCGTTCCGCCGCCATCTCGACGGATTACTTGCCAAAGATTTCCGCAATGGCATAAACTTTGAATATCTTCAGGGACGATATGGCGAGAACGATGTTCTTACAGCCGTGGCCTCGGTAGAATATACCCACAAGATAGACGAGAAAGATAGCTACGGCATACGCTTCAACTATGCCGGAAGAGAGGGCGCTGCCTCGGGTACAAGCTCAAGTTTAGACGAGCAGCAACCCGGTGGAACTGGTATACAACTGGTAGGCGAATGGACACACGTATTCAACGATTTATGGTCAGGAACGGCAACGGTAGGTTTGGCCAACAAATATCTGCCCCAGCTTATGGCAAACATTCGCCTTACACGCAATTTCGCTAACGACTGGGAAGGTGAAGTGCATGCCGGAGTACGCCGGATAGACTCTTACGAAAAAGGCTTTGAATGGCAGAATACCGAAGGTACAACATACGCCTGGATTTTCGACCATTGGGAACATAAGCACAATTTGCTGCTCAATTTGGGCATCGGTGCCAGCAAGACCATCGACCAGTTCTGGATCAACAGTCGTCTTGACTTGTTCAATATGAAGAACAAGGTGTACGCCAACCTGCTGGTACAAGGCAAATACTTTGTGCTGAACGATGGCAAAACGTGCATACAGGCAATGGCAAGCGCTGGTTCTGCACCAGAAGCCTCGATGATAGACCACGCTATGCCTGGCACATTCAGTAGGCTGAACACCCAAGTAGGATTGGGCGGCCAGTACCGCATACACCGCAACGTAACATTAGGTGTACTTGGCACATGGCTTACCTACTATACACAGGTAAACACCCGGTCGGGTTCATATGAAATCCCTATTAACGGGGTAGACACCAATTATAAGAATCTTTTCAACATAGATGCACAGGTACTCATCAATTTCTAAAAAGATAGTAACAGTGATATGTGGGGCTATATGTTCACTGCCCCTTACACTGATGGCGGCATGCTCAAGCACACTGCTGAAACCCTTCAGCCAGTATAGCGAGTATGCCTTCAGAGCTGCCGATGCCGAGGATAATGCCGACGCTAAATGGGCCAGCTACCTGAAGAGCCATTTCCAGAAAAGAGCTACCGACCGCGACTGTGTAATAGCCGGACAGGCCCAAGACGATAGTCAACTGCAGATAACCGTTGACATGGATACACAAATGACTACCGACTATGCCGTAGCCGTAACCACAAACAATATTACGCTCAAGGCCCGCAACACCGAAGCCATGCTTTGGTTGCTATACCAGTTTATGAGCAAAGCGGCCAGCGAAGACAACCGCTTTACGGCTACCGATCTTCCATCGGCCATGATAGACTGCCGAACCAACACTACAGGCTCTTTCGCCTTTGAATATCGCAGTCTGTACACCCCCACCAATACCAATGCCGATATGATGCCTATCCTGGGTGTAGGCAATGTCGACTTTGACTGGGGACTGTGGGGACACAATCTAAAGAAGGTCTTCAACGGTGATATCCCTACAGAAGCTATGGCCATGGTCAACGGCAAGCGTAGCACTGAGCAATTCTGCTTCTCTTCTGAAGCCCTATACCATGCCTACGAGCAGTTTATAATAGACCAGTACGGTGATGGCAGCAACGGCATAACAACCCGCTTTGCTGTAATGCCTAACGATAACAAGCAGGTATGTCAATGTGCCGCCTGCAAAGCCAAGGGCAATACCCCAGAGACAGCCACTCCGGCAGTAACCGCACTGATAGAACGACTGACCAAGCGGTTCCCACACCAGATGTTCTTCACCTCGGCCTACGCTACTACCCGAAAGGCTCCTGCCAAGCATTTACCCGCCAACGTGGGCGTGGTGATAAGCGCCATAGACATGCCAATGATGCCTAAAATTACAGGCACAAAAGAACAAAAAGCATTAGAAGCACAGATAAAGGAATGGCGGCAACAGTGCAACCATATTTATATATGGGATTACATGCGCAACTTTGACGACTACCTCACCCCATACCCCTGTCTGCACCACCTACAAAGTAGACTGCAGTACTACCGCAGCATAGGTATCAATGGGATATTCCTTAACGGCAGCGGGTACGACTATGCACCATTCGACGATGTGCAGACCTATGTATTGGCACAGATGCTTATCAATCCTGACATAGATATCGATGGATGCGCAGCCCAATACTTTGCTACGGCATATCCCAAGACCGGCAGTATGCTGGCCAGCTATTACACATCGCTCGAAAAGCGCGCCATGGAGCATACACTGCCTTTCTATGGTGGTATAAACGATGAACTGGCTACCTACCTGAACCCTCAGGAGCTAATCCACTTCATTGCCTCTACCGACCGAGCATCTAAAGCTACCGACGAGGCCGAACGCAGTCGCCTCAACCAGTTGCTCACGGCTCTTGCCTATACCCGCTTAGAGATATTCCGTACACAAGACGTAGCTCCTGACCCTTCACAGATAGAGGCCCAAACCTCGTTGCTGAGTCAGCATACCGCTTTCAAGAATATGGAGAACTACCGGGAGACAAATGGTGCCATAGACGACTATCTGAAACAATGGAAAGAAAGCTTCACATGGCTCGATACACAAGCCAACCTACTGGGCAGTGGAGCATTAGAAGCTTCTCCGGCCGGCGGCAACCCACGCTGGCTTACCGATGGCAAGCAGGGTTTTGTAACCGACTATCATTTAGGTTGGTTTATATCGCCAGCAAAGAAGCTTACCCTTTCTGCCCGAACCGAGCTGCCGGCATCGGCCACTTTCAGCTTGTCAATGCTCCATGCACCACAATGGCATATCTACGCGCCATCGGCAATAGAGATAAGACAGAACGGGGTAGTAAAAGGCCAGACCACCATCCCCTCTCCCACTGGCAACAAGCGAGTAATAGCAACCATAAAGGCCACCGGACTACAGCCTGGGGCAAAGACAGAGATAATAATAGTACAAAACGCCATAGCTACAAGTCGCAAGACTATGGCTATCGACGAGATAACAGTAACCCGATAAGCAATGAAGTGTACACCTTATTATAATATATACCGCATCTTGATACCACTGCTACTGATAGGGGCCGTGGTAATATCGGTGGCAACTGGGTGCAAAAGACGCATATCGCCCACATACATCACCGTGGAAGACTCGATACGCCACTACTACCCTATTGTGGGTGGCGAAAAGCTTGTGCTTAACTACATGGTGCACAACGAGGGCGACGACCCATTCTTGATAGACGACATACAGCCATCGTGCGGATGCATAAACGCACCTATAAAGGTTGACGCCATACCTCCACATGACTCTATCATGCTGTGTTTCACTTTCGACTCAAGCAAGAACATAGGCTATGTACACCACTGCATACGTCTTTTCGGCAACATTCTGCCCCGAGGCATGGCTGTACTGCCCTTCGATGTCAATGTAGTTCCTCCATCGTCAGACCAGCCCGACTACGAAGAAACCTACGTACAGCGCACTGGCGGTGAGATTAACGAGATGGTAGACGGAAAATCGTCGCAGAAAGGATACTACACCCAACCCGACGCTTCACGCGACAGTAGGCAACAGGAAAAATATCCCTGGCGCAATTAATAACGAAACATAATATTAACAATTAAAACATTACAGAAAAAACAGACAGAACACTTACAAACAAAAAACAAACATTTACAAACAATTTTTTAAACAAACACTTTTAAACAAACAACCTTTTAAAACCAAAAGTCATGAAAAAGTCATTTATGATGATTTTCGCTGCGCTCGCCTTAATGGCCTGCAGCGACGACTCGATTAACGAGTCAGGTGGCCAGGGCAAAACTGAGCCCGCTACCGAAGTGTACATGCAAGGACAGAAAGTGGCTGCTACACGCGCAGGCGCTGCACAAACAGAAGCCGCTTATTTCTTTATCCGTGTAGACAATCGTATTCCAGGAGCTGGTAGTTATCCTTCAAGCGCCTATTTCCCACAGACAGCAATGGGCGAAAGTGTATTTGCTTCGGGTAACAAAGGTACTGTAGACCTAAGTTATCCTTCTTGGAGCAACAACTCAACTTTCCCCATGTATGTCTATGACACATCTGGAGTAGCCACAGAGAAGGCTATTGGCAATCAGCCAACGCTGAAAGATCTTCTCAAGGCTAACAAGAACTTCAGCTACGACGTATCAAAAATCAACACAGAATCACTGAAAGTTATTTGGTACATAGCCAAGAAGCAAGACGGGGTATGGCATGTTGACGGTGTGCTTACAGACAAAAGCACCGAAGACGCCACCGATGTTCCCGGCATTGGCGAAGACATTGCCAAGGACAACAAAGACCTTGACAATAAAAAAGAAGAGAGCACTGTTCCCGCCGAAGGCAACGGCAACGTAGAGGTTGACATCCACCAGCAGGCCCACAAGGACTGGAGCGAGATAAAGACCTCTATCCACGTACGCGATGAAGTAGTGAAGAGTGTTGTAATTGAAATCCCAATAGGTAAGGAAAATGTGGCCGAGCAAGACGACTTTGCCATCCGCACCTGGGATCTCACCCTCGACGCTAAGGTATGGATCAACGGTACCGAGTACAGTCTTGACACTACCAATCCTGCCAAGGTTACTATTGAGCACCAGGCCGACAAGGTAGTCTACACCATAGACTGCAGCAACGCCGCTGATTATATCAAGGCTTTGCGCAAGGAGTTTGGCGATGGTCTTACCGTAGAGATTCACACCTATGGCAAGGGTCTCACCAACGAGCAGGTTTGGGAGAAGCTAAAGAAGGCTACCGTTACGGTTAATCCTTCGGGCTACAAGTATCTTATATATAAAGGTGCAACAAGCGCTTACTTCAGCGAGTAACACACCTTATTATATATAACTAACGGTGGCGGTCTGCAACTACAGTGCAGGCCGCCACTTTTTTTTATGCTGAACGTGCTAATAAACGTATAGGGCAAATATTAAACCTTTAAATATTGAAAGACATGAAAAAGAATAAAAAATCAACAAGAGCTTTGCAATTCCTTTACTTTATGACAACAGAAATTGCCAAACAAAAACGGTTAGGCAGAACTCGCACATCAGAAACATATACGTCGGCAATGAACAGTTTCCGGCGTTTTTTGACGAGCTGTACCAACAATATTATTGACAAAGAGATAGACATTGCTTTGGAAGATGTAAATTCAGATACCCTTCAGGCATACGAAATATATCTGAAAAGAAATAGTGTAAGTCCTAACAGCATCTCGTTCTACATGCGTAACTTGCGTGCCGTTTACAACAGTGCCGTGGAGCAGAACCTCACCATACAGCATTTTCCTTTCAAACGGGTCTATACGGGTATAGGCAAGACGGTAAAGCGTGCCATACCTCTGAATATTATTCGTAAAATAAAAGATATGGATTTGACCATGCACCCAACTCTCGATTTTGCCCGGGATATGTTTCTTTTCAGTTTCTATACCCGAGGCATGTCGTTTGTGGATATGGCCTATCTGCGTAAAAGAGATCTGCAGGGCGGAACATTCTCCTATCGCCGGCGAAAGACGGGGCAACAACTTTTTGTAAAGTGGGAGGATTGCATGGAAGCCATTGTCAACAAGTATTGCATAGCTAACTCAGCATATCTCTTACCAATAATCAAACCAGGTAGCAACGCAGGCGAGAGAACACAATACCTTAATATGGAGCACAACGTAAACCGCGCCTTGAAAACAATTGGCAAGAGTTTGGGATTGTCGGCCCCGTTAACAATGTACGTTGCGCGCCATACTTGGGCAAGCATCGCCTGGAGCAAAAACATTCCACTATCTGTTATTAGCAATGGTATGGGACATAATTCTGAAGCTACCACACGCATCTATCTTGCTTCGCTCAACACGGTAGCAGTAGACAAAGCAAATAGGTTAATTATAAAATCTCTGCATTTGAAAGATGCTGATTAAGAGCGTATTTCTCTTAGCAAGAGATGTTGAATATCTGTGGCAAATATATGAAAATTGCATGAAACAGATTAAATTAAGATTAAAAATGTAATTATTTTAACTATTATTAATACAAGAAAATTGCGCAAGTAATTAAATAGACTAGCCTGCTACACGCCTAATTATCAACAACCTACTGGCCTTTTACCATCTCTTGCTAAGAGAAGTGATTAAAATGACGGAAAAACATGCCCATTGTACGCTTTTACACACTATTGATATTTCTGCTTTTAAGTATGAGTATTTCATATTCGCAGAATAGTAGCACAGGAGTCAACCTTGATTCCCGTATGGATAGCATGTCTGTCAGCATTACTACCCCAAATGAGAAGCCCGAACAGTTGCGCCACCTTTATATAAAGACCAATGGCATCGGGTGGATGATGGGCATCACCAATATTGCTGCCGAGATTGATTTGGCAAAGCATTGGACTGTAACGCTGCCTCTCTACTGGTCTTCATGGAACTACTTCAAAACAACACTGAAGTTCCGCACTTTTACACTGCAGCCAGAAATACGCTATTGGATTATGGCGGAAGACAACGAAGGAGTGTTTGCCGGGGCACACCTCGGACTTGGTTGGTATAACTTTGCCCTTGACGGCGACTACCGCACCCAAGACCACGGAGGCCACTGTCCCTCATTCGGTGGAGGTATAAGCGCTGGTTATCGTATGCCCTTCAGCCATAACAAGCGGTTGCGGTTAGAATTTTCGTTAGGTATGGGTGTCTATGGGGCACATTACGACAAATTCCACAATTATAGGAATGGACTTTTAGCAGAAACTTGCAGAAAGACATGGTTTGGTATAGACCAGGCAGCTATATCGTTTGTCTATACGTTTGACTTGGGAAAGAAAGGAGGCGCACAATGAGACATATATGCCTATTTTCTACACTTTTGGCAATCCTTGCATTGGTGACCACGAGTTGCGTGCACGAGTTTCCCGAACTGCCAGAGGCCACCGATTTTACCCTGCACTTGAATTTCGACACAGAGTTGCCACTATATAAAGAAGTTACTTATGCTACAAGTCGCACGGCCAACGATGCCGACGCATACGACATTCGCCACATAGTAAGTGTGCATAGGCTACAACCCGATGGTAGCTACAACCGCACGGCAGACACTGTTATTGTGTTTACCTGCGATGATGTAAAGAACCTCAACTGCTCAAGGCATCTTACACTCCGCGAAGGCCAGTATAAATTCTTTGTATGGTCTGACTTTGTAGATGAAGGTAGCAAGGCTGACAAATTCTACGCACCTTCTGATTTCGCTGAAATTATCCTGCGTGACAAGAAAGAGTATACTGGCAACTGCGATTTCCGCGATGCTTTCAGAGGAAGCGCCCAAGGGACAGTCACTATACAAAGAGATGAAATGATGGACGTTGACAACGAAGTTACTGTAAATATGCAACGTCCGTTGGCAAAATTCAAGTTCATATCTACAGACTATAAGGAATTTATAGCCAATATTCTGAAAAGGGAAGCACAGAAAAATGCGGGCAGTACTACAAATGGAACTGCCGATGATGCGAAGACAAGAGGTATAAACCCCGACGACTACCGCGTAGTGTTCAGCTATATGGAATTTGTACCATGTTCATACAATATGTTTACCGACAAACCAGCTGATTCATGGACAGGGTTGCAATTTGAAAGCACGTTGAAACCTATCGACAACGGAGAAATAGAAATGGGATTTGACTATGTGTTTGTCAATGGAGCAGAAGCGGGAGTATCGGTTATGGCTTCGGTATATAGCAAGGATGGTGAACTGGTTGCATCAACGCCAGCTATCAATGTGCCGCTCAAGCGTAGCCAACTAACTATTGTAAGGGGGAAATTCCTAACCTCGATCTCAAACGGAGGCATAGGTATAGACCCTGGGTTTGACGGAGAATACAACATCGTTATAAGATAACAAATAACAAGGCTAACTTTTTATTCATTAACTAAAATAACTAACATTATGATTAAAAAAATTTTACCGGTGTTAGCAATCACATCAATAATGTTTGCTACATCTTGCTCAAACGAAGATTTGGGCAATTCAAATGAAGGAACTAACAGCACGGTGACTTTTACAACACAATTGTCAAATGGTTTGCAGACCCGTTCTTTTGCCGATGGCACAACTGCAAAGACCTTGGATTATGCCGTTTACGAGGTGAAGGATAACGATTGGAACCTTCTCTCTGACCTTGGCGGAACCGACGTAGAAATCAACATGACGAAAACCATTTCGCTGAATTTGGTAAACGGTAAAACGTATGCCGTAATATTTTGGGCCGATGCACAACAGTCAATCTACACATTTGATGCTACCGCCAAGAAAGTAACAGCCAACTATACCGATGCAAAAAGCAGCGAAGAAGCTTATGACGCATTCTATGCTGTTGAAGAATTTAAGGTAGATGGCACAAATCTGAACAGAACCGTTAACTTGAAACGCCCGTTTGCCCAACTTAACATTGGTACATCAGACCTGACTGCAGCAAAAGCTGCCGGCATAGATGTAACAAAGGCTGGTGTAACTGTAAAGACTTACAACACCCTGAACTTCGTTGATGGAACAGTAGACGGCGAAAAAGAAGTTACATTTGCTGCTGCTGAGCTGCCAACCGAGGACTTCCCTGTAGCCTCATCAGGATGTAAATATCTGGCAATGAACTATCTGCTTATGCCTACCGACAAGAAGGCCGACAATACCGTAACTGTTTCATACGACGGTGCTACTGACGACCGCGTATTCCAAAACATTCCATTGCAGCGTAACTATCGCACTAATATCTTTGGCTCACTGCTAACAAGTAGCAATAACTTTACAGTTACTATTAATCCTGAATTCAACGAACCTGATCATGGTCTGAATGTATGGGACGGCAGCATTAAAGAGGTTCAAGAAGTAAATGGTGTTTATGAAATAAAAGAAGGCTCTGAATTGGCATGGATAGCCCAACAGACAGCAGGCGACAACCAGTTTAAAGGAAAGACCATCAAACTAATGAACGACATCGACCTGAATAATCGCGCTTGGACTCCTATAGGCGAAAACAGTATAAACAATCATCCTGGTAAGGCTTTCAAAGGCACTTTCGACGGTAACGGAAAAACCATCTACAACCTTAACGTAGAATCTACTGTTGCCGTGAATGCAGCAGCCGGACTTTTTGGCACCGTATATGGCGCAACTATTAAAGATGTGACCATTAAAAATGCTATTGTAAAGAGTACCCATTATGCAGGTGCTATAGCCGCATATACTTCAAACGATGTTGCAACTACTATCGAGGGTTGTACTGTTGATGGCGTAGAAATTACCTCTACTGCCGAGTTGGTAGGTGGTAAATATGACAACGGCGACAAGGTAGGTGGAATTATGGGCTACATGGGGCTCGGTTACGCCAAAAGCAATACGGTGAAAAATACAACTGTAAAAGCCTACCGCGACTTTGGAGGCGTTATCGGTTGTGCAGATGGCAACAGTACACAGAAAAGCGAGATAAGCGACAACAAAATTGAAAATGTAACACTTATCGTTGACAAGACTCACAATTACAATGGATACACAACACAGGCTCAACACAACGTTGCAAGTTTTGTAGGCAGAACCCTAACGCTTTCAGACGGAACTAAAAGTGTAATAGAAACCGGAAATACCGGTGAAGCAATTATCAAATACTAAACATTGGTAAACCTTATATAGGTTAGCGTCCCCGCAAAACGGGGGCGTTTTTTTTATTATGGGTAGTTCTATAAACTACCATCGTAGAGTTCGAATCTTATTAGGGATGGCGTTTATAGGCCACCCTTACCATTAAGTATGCAGACTATGCCCCAGCCGCTTGCGGCAGAGCCATATCTCTACCGAATTGATAATATTCTGCCACAGTATATAGCACCCAGGACCTATAGACGATACAGGATTAAGATAGGTATAGGCTATCCAGATGGCAAAAGTAGTATTCTTCTGTCCCAAAGCCTGTCCCGCATCGATAGTATTGCCAAAATAATGTCCTACAAAGCGACCTACGGCAAACTGCACTATACACAACACAAGTCCCAACAGTGCTATAACCAGCAGAAAAGCCACTGATGTATCGGCATGGGCTATATTCTTAGCGGTAGTGGCCGATACCACAAATAGCGAACCGCCCCACATATAATACGACAAGTCTTTGACACTTACTATACGCCGATGTAGCGGTTTTACACAGTGCTTAACTATATAGGCCAGCGCCATAGGCAATACCAACACCATGCACACCTCGCGCAGAATAACAAGAAAAGCCGAGATAAAACTTACATCGGCCGACTTATCTATCAGCGGGAAGCACACCGGTATAAGCAGCGCCGTAACAAAATTGGAAACAAAGGTATAAGTGGTCATCTGCTCCAGATTGCCACCTAACTTGGCCGTTACCACAGGGGCTGCGGCTGCCGTAGGCGATATGATACAGGTAAGCACCGCCTCTACCGTAATAAGGGCATTACCCTGCAGGCGGTATTCTATCACCAGCAGAGTAAGCAACGCCACAAACACCACCTGTACCGCTGTTATCCAAAGCATCCACCGTACGGGGATAAGTCGGCGAAAGTCTACCTTGCAGAAGGTTACAAAGAGTATCAGAAACATAAACAGCGGCAGAATACGCTCGCCTATAGGGGCGAAGAACTGCGCCGCACCATCGAGTGCAGGCACCAGAGCAAACACCATATATGCCACTATTCCCGATGCGATAGCCACAGGCAACGTCCAATTGCGAAGAAAATCAAGCAATATCTTCATAACATGGGCAAATATACTACTTTCCATACAAAAGAGTGCATCTACCACCCATTTTTTCGGTCGTTGCCGCCAATATAATACCTTTCGCTGCCGTAGAACATAAAAAAAGGAGTATTTGCTTTCACTTTCAGCCGGTTTTTCGTACATTTGTAACATAATACCAACACAACATGAATATGCGTAACCTTATCATCACCCTGCTCTCGCTTCTCTGCACTACCACTGCATGGGGAGCCAACGGCTCATGGATTACAGCCGCCGGTGACAGCGTAAACAAACCCAACACATGGATAGCCTTCCAAAAGGATGTGGTAATGAAATCAAAACCCCGAAGTCTGAAAGCACGCATAGCCTGCGACTCCAAGTACTGGCTATGGGTAAACGGTACGCTGGCCGTATTCGAAGGCGCACTGAAACGCGGCCCAGCACCGGGAGAGAGTTACTATGACGAGATAGACCTGGCCCGCTACCTACAGCGAGGTCACAACCGCATAGCGGTATTGGTATGCTACTTCGGCAAGTCAGGCTTCTCTCATGCAGATAGCGGCAAATCGGGACTCTGCATACAGTCTGACAACGCTCAACTATGTACCAACGCCAGTTGGCTAAGTCGTATACACCCAGCCTATGCCACCGCCACGGGCAACGTACCTAACTACCGCCTTTCTGAGAGCAATATAAGCTACGATGCACGCCACGCTATAGATGGTTGGCAGACCACTGCCGATGCCACACGTCTTGGCTTCAGCAAATCGGTAGAGATTGGTAGCTGGGGCGACAATCCCTGGGGCAAACTCACCCTACGGCCCATTCCTATGTTCAAAGACTACGGCATAACAGAGGCAAAAATAGAACTGCACCAAGGTTCTACGCGCGATACCGTAATAGCCTCCCTTCCCGGCAATTTGCAGATAACGCCCGTGATAGACGTTACATCAGCCCAAGGCGGCGACACCATAGACATTTGGACCAACCACTCGCACCTGGCCGGAACATGGAACGTAAGAGCACAATACATTACCCGCAAGGGACAACAACAATACGAGTCGCTGGGATGGATGAACGGCGAGAAGATAATTCTCTATCTGCCCAAAGGCGTCAAGGTAAACGGTCTAAGCTACCGTCAAACAGGATACGACACCTCTTTCGAAGGCACTTTTACCTGTGATGACGATTTCTACAACCGTTTCTGGCAGAAAGCCATCAATACGCTCCATGTAAACATGCGCGACACCTACTTTGACTGTCCCGAGCGCGAGCGGGCACAATGGTGGGGCGATGAGGTTATACTTACCGGACAGTCATTCTACACACTGTCACTATCGTCGATAGACCTTATGCGCAAAGGCATGCTTGAATTGGCCGCATGGCAAACCGAAAGTGGTATACTACATGCCCCTGTACCCGGCAACTACAAGAGTGAATTGCCCGGACAGATGCTGGCTGCCGTAGGTCTTTATGGTTTCTGGAACTATTATATGAATACGGGCGACAAGGCCACCATAGGGAAAGTGTATCCAGCCGTGCGTCGCTATTTGGAACGCTTCGCTCTCGACTCTACAGGGCTAACAGCTCCTTACAAGGCCACATGGCTTTGGGGCGACCATGGCAGCAATCGCGACTTGAGGCTCATCTTCGCCGGTTGGCACTATATAGCCCTCGACGGTATGGCACGCATGGCCCACGTTCTTGGATTTGAAGCCGATGCTACCGAATACCGCGCCACCATGCAACGCATTAAACAGGGCTTTAACCAATGTTGGAACGGATACTGCTACCGTCACCCACAGTATATGGATGCCACCGACGACCGTGCACAGGCACTGGCTGTAATATCGGGTATTGCCAGCGAAGACAAATACGCCGAAATCTTCAACGTTCTAAAAACGCAGGAGTACGCCAGCCCCTATATGGAACGCTATGTAACCGAGGCTCTCTTCAAAATGGGACAGGGAGAATATGCTATGAGTCGTCTGAAGAAACGTATTGCACCCATGGTAAATGATAAAGAATATGCAACGCTTTGGGAACTATGGGAGGGACATAAGAAGAAATTCAGCAATACATCACCCAACCATGCCTGGAGTGGTGGCGGACTCACCGTAATAGCTCAGAAGCTCTTGGGAGCCGAACCTATAGACCCATGTTGGAAGCGGTTCAAGATAGACCCGCAATATGTAACCTTCGGCGAAGCTACTCTATCTTTCCCCACCCTAAGCGGAACAGTATCTACCGCCTTCAAACGCGAAAATAAACAACTGTGCATGTCGGTAGGTGTACCCAAAAAGACCGAGGCACTGGTGTATATACCCTCTACCTCCGCATCGCATATCGTAATAGACGGGAAGCCTCTGAGCGCTTACCATACCGTTACCGATGCCCAGTGGACTAAGACCGGAAAGACCGCCGTATGGTTAGGTGCCGGCCAACACGAAATAAACGTAGCCGAATAAGTAAACCTTTCTTACTGAATAAGGCTGGATAGATGGTAACGTATCTATCCAGCCTTATTTAGTAAGTAGACTTTATAACTGCGAACAAACCACAGCGTTGATATATGTTAATTTTTGAAAGGATAATACGATATTATGTTAACATTCTGTCATTTTTTTTGTACTTTTGCAAACACAATGACCATTTTACTTGTTTTTAGGACAGTTCTATAATTACTAAACATATAATGAGCAAAGGACTTTACAACGCTGATTACGAGCACGACGCATGCGGCGTAGGCATGATAGTCAACATTCACGGAAACAAGAGCCATCAACTGGTTGACAATGCGCTAAAAGTGCTTGAAAACATGCGCCACCGCGGTGCTGAAGGTGCCGACAACAAGACCGGCGACGGTGCCGGCATCATGTTACAGATCCCCCACGAATTTATTCTATTACAAGGCATACCCGTACCTGAGAAAGGTAAATATGGTACAGGCTTGGTATTTCTACCCAAGGAAGAAACAGCCCAGCACGAGATACTCTCTATTATGATAGAAGAGATTGAGCGCGAAGGTCTCTCGCTCATGCATCTGCGCACAGTACCTACCCAGGCCGACTGTTTAGGCGAGATGGCACTGCGGTCGGAACCAGCCATACGCCAAGTATTCATAACAGGTGTTACCGACGAGCGCCAACCCATGTTCGAGAACACTTTATATATTATACGCAAAAAGATAGAACGGCGCGTGGCCGAATGGGAACGCACACACCTACAATCTGGCGAGAGCGGCGACTTCTACATCTGTTCGCTTTCAAGCCAAAATATTGTGTATAAAGGCATGCTCTCAAGTCTGCAGTTGCGCCAGTACTATCCTGATCTTACCAATCCCTACTTTACCAGTGGTTTGGCTTTGGTTCATAGTCGTTTCTCCACCAACACATTCCCCACATGGAGTTTGGCTCAGCCCTTCCGTCTGCTATGTCACAATGGCGAGATAAACACCATACGCGGAAACCGCGGATGGATGCAGGCGCGCGAATCGGTACTATCGTCGGCTGCACTGGGCGACATACGCGAAATATCGCCCATTGTACAACCGGGTATGAGCGACTCTGCCAGCATGGACAATGTGTTTGAGTTCTTTGTACGCAGCGGTCTGTCACTACCTCACGCCATGGCCGTTATGATGCCCGAAAGTTTTAACGACAAGAACCCCATAAGCGAAGACCTTAAGGCGTTCTACGAATACCACTCTATACTTATGGAACCCTGGGACGGACCTGCCGCTCTGCTCTTCAGCGATGGCCGTTTTGCCGGCGGTATGCTTGACCGCAATGGTCTGCGCCCGGCTCGTTACACCATTACGCGCAACGATACGATGGTAGTGGCCAGCGAAGTAGGCGTAATGGATTTCGACCCCACCGAGATAGCCGAAAAAGGACGGTTGCAACCTGGTAAAATTCTTCTTGTAGATACCCAGGAAGGCAAGATATACTACGACGGTGAGATTAAAGACCGATTGGCCACAGAGCATCCATACCGTCAGTGGCTTAGCACCCACCGCATACAGTTAGAGAAACTGCATTCGGGTAGAAAAGTGAACAATAGCGTAGACAACTTAATACGCCACGAAACAGAGTTTGGATTTACCGAAGAAGATATTGACGAGACCATCATACCTATGTGCACCACAGGGCAGGAGCCTACCGCATCAATGGGTAACGATACTCCCTTGGCTGTACTCAGCGACCGGCCACAGATATTCTTCAACTACTTCCGCCAACAGTTTGCTCAGGTTACCAACCCTGCTATTGACTCCATTCGCGAAAATCTGGTAATGAGCCTTACCGAATATATCGGTCGCGTAGGCACAGGTATTCTTACTCCAGACGAAACCAACTGCAAGATGGTACGTCTGCCTCACCCCATTCTTACCAATACCCAGCTTGACATACTCTGCAACATACGCTACAAGGGATTCAACACCGTAAAACTGACTATGACCTTTGATGTGGCCCGCGGTGAAGAAGGACTGCGAGAGTCGCTCGATAATCTCTGCCATGCTGCTGAGCGTAGCGTTGACGATGGCTACAACTACATAATTCTTACCGACCGCGATATAGACGATACCCATGCCGCCATCCCGTCGCTACTGGCCGTAAGTGCGGTACACCACTACCTTATAAGCGTAGGCAAGCGTGTACAGACAGCGCTCATTGTAGAGAGTGGAGAAATACGCGAGGTTATGCACGCCGCTCTGTTGTTGGGTTATGGTGCCTCAGCTCTCTGTCCATATCTTACCTACGCTGTACTCGATGATTTGGTAAAGCAACACAAGATACAAGAAGACTACACCACCGCCGAGGCTAACTACATCAAAGCCGTAAAGAAAGGTTTGTTCAAGATTATGGCCAAGATGGGCATCTCTACCATACGCAGTTACCGCGGTGCCAAGATATTCGAAAGCATTGGTCTGAGCGAAAGTCTGCTACGCACCTATTTCGGCACAGAGACAAGTACTATCGGAGGCATAGGCCTTGAGACTATTGCCCGCGATGCCATTCGCCTGCACGACAAAGCATTCAGCGCAAGCAATACTACCGATTTCCTGCCTGACGAGGGACAGTTTCATTACCGCCGCGACGGTATAAGTCACGCATGGAACCCAGAAACAATAGCCACACTGCAACTGGCAACCCGTACTGGCAACTACGAAACATTCAAACGCTTCACCACCCTGGCCGATAGCAAAGAAAAGCCCATATTCATACGCGATTTCTTCGGCTTCAAACGAAATCCCATTGCCATAGACGAGGTTGAAACAGAAGACCAGATAGTAAAGCACTTCGTTACAGGAGCCATGTCGTTCGGTGCCCTCTCCAAAGAGGCCCACGAGGCCATAGCTTTGGCCATGAACAAGCTGGGCACCCGTAGCAATACCGGCGAAGGAGGCGAAGACAGCAGCCGCTTTACCAGTCAGGTTGACGGCATAAGTCTCTCGTCAAAGACTAAACAGGTGGCCAGCGGTCGATTTGGCGTAACTACAGAATATCTGGTCAATGCCGAAGAGATACAAATCAAGGTGGCACAGGGAGCAAAACCCGGGGAGGGAGGCCAACTGCCAGGATTCAAGGTAAACGAGGTAATTGCCCACACCCGACACTCCATTCCTGGCATCTCACTCATTTCACCACCGCCTCACCACGACATTTATTCCATAGAAGACTTGGCTCAGCTCATCTTCGACCTAAAGAACGTAAACCCACGGGCTGCTATCAGCGTGAAACTGGTGGCCGAAAGCGGTGTGGGCACCATAGCGGCTGGCGTAGCCAAAGCCAAGGCCGACCTGATAGTCATATCTGGAGCCGAGGGAGGTACTGGTGCAAGTCCGGCATCGAGCATGCGCTTTGCCGGAATTTCGCCCGAAATAGGATTGGCCGAAGCCCAGCAGACTCTTGTAAAGAACGGACTCCGCCCACAGGTACGTCTGCAAGTTGACGGTCAGCTAAAAACCGGTCGCGACATTATACTAATGGCATTGCTGGGGGCCGAAGAGTTTAGCTTTGGTACAGCGGCACTCATCGTATTGGGTTGTGTTATGATGCGCAAGTGTAACCTCAATACTTGTCCTATGGGTGTGGCCACTCAAGACCCCCGTTTGCGAACTCATTTCAGAGGCAGCTACCACTATTTGGTAAACTACTTCACCTTCTTGGCTCGCGAGGTACGCGAATACTTAGCCGAAATGGGCTACAGAAGCCTAAACGACATTGTAGGTCACACCGAGCTCATAGAGCGCATAGAACCATCGGCCGCTGTGAAAGACAAGACCCGTCTGCTGGACTTCTCACGACTGCTATACCGCGAAGAGGGAAGCACATCGTTATGCCATACCATACCCCAACAGCATGACCTTTCGGCTATACTCGACCAGCAATTGGTCAAGGGAGCACAACGGGCTATAGAGAATGCCGACGAGGTAAACCTGGACTTTGCCATACGCAACACCGACCGGGCTGTGGGTACATTGCTCAGTGGCATGGTGGCACAGAAATACGGCGAGGCCGGACTGCCCGACAAGACCATCAACGTAAAATTCAAAGGATCGGCCGGTCAGAGTTTCGGAGCATTCCTCATGAGTGGTATTGACTTTAAACTGGAGGGCGAGGCCAACGACTACTTTGCCAAAGGTCTCTCTGGCGGACGCATCTCTATACTACCGCCTATACGCAGTAACTTCACCGCCGAAGACAATATCATTGCCGGCAATACCGGACTCTACGGTGCTACCAGCGGCGAACTGTATGTTAACGGAAAGGTGGGCGAACGGTTCGGTGTACGCAACTCAGGCGCTACCGCCGTGATAGAAGGTGCCGGAGACCACTGCTGCGAATACATGACTGGCGGACGCGTAGTGGTACTGGGCGAAACCGGACGTAACTTTGCCGCCGGAATGAGTGGTGGCGTGGCCTATGTATGGGACCGCCAACACAATTTCGACTACTTCTGCAATATGGATATGGTAGAAATCAATCTGGTAGAAGACAGTAGCTACCGCAAAGAGCTGCACGAACTAATACGCCAACACTATCTGTACACAGGTTCAAAAGTGGCCCGCACTCTGCTCGACGACTGGAACCGCCATATAGAAGACTTTATCCAGGTAGTACCTATCGAATACAAACGCGTACTACAAGAAGAGAAAGTACGCAAACTACAGCAGAAGATAGCCGATATGCAACGCGACTATTGACAACACGCCATCAACAAAACAATACAACAAGGGCAAAGCCCAATACCAAAATACTATTATGGGAAATCCAAAAGCATTTCTTGAAATACCGCGCAAAGAGGCTGGATACAGGCCATTGAACGATAGAATACACGATTTCGGAGAGGTAGAACAGACCCTTAACAGCAACGACCGCCGTCTGCAGGCAAGTAGATGTATGGACTGCGGCGTACCCTTCTGCCATTGGGCTTGTCCGCTGGGCAACAAACCGCCCGAATGGAATCATGCTCTATACCGAGGCGACTGGCAACTGGCCTACCGATTGCTCACGGCTACCAATCCCTTTCCCGAATTTACCGGACGTATATGCCCAGCCTTGTGCGAAAAGGCTTGTGTACTCAACTTGATGGATCATGAGCCTACCACCAACCGTGAGAACGAGGCTGCTATTGCCGAACACGCTTTCAATGAAGACTTGGTATGCGTACATACACCCCAACGCAACGGAAAAAGTGTAGCCGTAATAGGTGCTGGTCCGGCCGGACTGGCCGCCGCCCACGACTTGAACATTATGGGATATACCGTCACCGTAATTGAAGCCCGCGAAGACGCCGGAGGCCTGTTGCGTTACGGCATACCTAATTTCAAGCTCAACAAGGCTGTTATAAACCGCCGCATGGAAATTCTTCGCCAAGAGGGTATACTGTTCAAATTCGGCGAAAAGGTAGACCTTGAAGCTCTACCCACTGGATTCGACGCCTACGTAGTAGCCACCGGCACACCCCAGGCACGCGACCTTAACATTGCTGGTCGTCAACTTAAAGGAGTACACTTTGCCTTGGACATGCTTTCGCAACAGAACCGCATTCTGGCCGGCATCGAATTTAGCAAAGACCAACTGGTAACGGCCAAAGGTAAAGATGTATTGGTTATAGGTGGTGGCGACACCGGCAGCGACTGCATAGGTACGGCTCACCGGCAGGGATGCAAGAGCGTAACCCAAATAGAAATTATGCCACGCCCAGTAGAAGGTCCTGACGACCCCAACAACCCTTGGCCCAACTGGCCGCGCACACTAAAGACAACATCAAGCCACGAAGAGGGTTGCACCCGCCGATGGAACATCAACACGCTTGAATTTATAGGCAACAACGGACAACTAACGGGCGTAAAGGTACAACCTATAGACTGGAAACCTAACCCGGAAGGAGGTCGACCACTGATGGTAGAAGCCGGCAAGCCAGAGATAATCAAAGCCGACATGGCGCTATTAGCCATGGGCTTCATCAAGCCTCAACTGCCTACCTTTGCAGCCAACGTAGTAGTTGCTGGCGATGCCGCCCAAGGAGCCAGTTTGGTAGTACGCGCACTGGCCAGCGGTAAACAGGCCGCCGCCAAGATAGACAACATGCTGCGCTAAGTACCCCACAATACATACTCATAAGCCATGGAAAATCTAATTTTTCCGTGGCTTTTATTATAAATCGCCCTAAAATATTGGTACGCAACCTAAATAACCGACAATTCATTTTTAATATTTTCAGGTTATGCTTAACTTTGTAGAGATTTATCCTGATGAGAACATCACTGGGAATATAGGCTATAAACAAGACAACTACAAGAAAAAGAAAAATAAAAAGTAACATACTGATGAACAAACTAAAATCCTTTTGCACTCTATTATTGGCTGCTGGCTTTACTACCATAGCCCATGCCGAGAAGAGCCCTACACCTGTAGACTATGTAAGTACGCTTGTAGGAACAGAATCAACATACGAATTATCTACAGGAAATACCTATCCCGCCATAGCCTTGCCCTGGGGCATGAACTTTTGGACCCCACAAACCGGAAAGAATGGTGACGGATGGACCTATACCTACACTGTCAACAAGATACGCGGTTTCAAACAGACCCACCAGCCCAGTCCGTGGATTAACGACTACGGTGCATTCTCGCTGATGCCGGTAACAGGGCATGCCGTATTCGATGAGGAGAAACGTGCCAGCTGGTTCTCGCACAAGGCTGAAAAGGCACTACCCTACTACTATCGTGCCTATCTAGCCGACTATGATGTAGTAACAGAAATAACACCCACTGAAAGAGCTGCCTGCTTCCGCTTTACTTTCCCAAAGGCCGACTCAGCCTTTGTGGTAGTAGATGCCTATCATAAAGGCTCGTATGTAAAGATACTACCCAACGAAAACAAAATAATAGGTTATACTACATATAACAATGGTGGAGTGCCCAAGGGATTCCGCAACTATTTTGTAATAGTATTCGACAAGCACTTTACCTATACTGCTACGGTAAACAATGGAGTTATAAATAGCGCTATTGCCGAAACAGCCAACGAGCATGCCGGCGCCATCATAGGCTTCAAAACCCAACGGGGCGAAGTGGTAAACGCCCGTGTAGCCTCATCATTCATCAGTTTGGCTCAAGCCGAAGTCAACCTCAAGGAAATTGGCAATCGGTCGTTCGACGAGGTATGCCAGGCCGGCAGACAACGCTGGAACGATATACTGGGCCGAGTAGAAATCAATGATGACAACACCGACCATCTGCGCACCTTCTATAGCTGCCTGTACCGTTCGGTTCTTTTTCCCCGCACCCTTTGGGAGAATGTAGATGGCCGCCCCATGCATTATAGTCCCTACAATGGTAAGGTAGAGGCCGGATACATGTACACCGACACGGGCTTTTGGGATACATTCCGTTCGCTCTTCCCCCTGCTTAATCTGCTTTACCCTACAGAGAACCAAAAGATGCAGGAAGGGTTGGCCAATGCCTACCGCGAGAGTGGATTCTTGCCCGAATGGGCATCGCCCGGCCACCGCGGATGCATGGTGGGCAACAATTCGGCCTCAGTAGTAGCCGACGCCATTATCAAAGGTGTCAATACAGCTGACACCGAAACTCTGTGGCAAGCCGTAGTACATGGTACACAGGCCGTACATCCTGAAGTAAGCTCAACCGGAAGACTCGGCTACGAATACTACAATAAACTAGGCTATATTCCTTACGACGTAGATATCAAAGAAAACGTGGCCCGTACACTGGAATACGCCTACGATGACTGGTGTATCTACCAAATGGGTAAAGCCCTAGGCAAAAAAGAGAAAGAACTGCGTCCCTTCAAACTGCGTGCCATGAACTACCGCAATGTATTCGACCCAGAGACCCACTTGATGCGAGGCCGAATGAAAGATGGTAAATTCCAAACACCCTTCAACCCTCTGAAATGGGGCGATGCCTTTACCGAAGGCAATAGCTGGCACTATACATGGAGTGTTTTCCACGATCCACAAGGACTGATAGACCTGATGGGCGGAACTACCACCTTTAACCAAATGATGGACTCGGTATTCAGTCTGCCTCCTTTGTTTGACGACAGCTACTATGGCTTCCCCATTCACGAGATACGCGAAATGCAGATTATGAACATGGGTAACTATGCCCATGGCAACCAGCCTATCCAGCACATGATATACCTATACAACTATTCGGGACAACCATGGAAGGCACAACAGTATATTCGCCAAGTAATGGATAGATTCTATACATCTGCCCCCGATGGCTACTGTGGCGATGAAGACAACGGACAGACATCGGCTTGGTATGTATTCTCTGCCCTTGGTTTCTATCCCGTATGCCCAACCAGTGACCAGTACGTGTTAGGCACGCCATACTTTGACTGCGTAACACTCAATTTGGAAAATGGTAAGAAAGTTACCATCACGGCCAACGGCAATAGCAACGATACACCTTATATTGACAATATGACACTTAACGGCAACAACTATACCCGCAACTATCTTGACCACGCCACGCTTACAAATGGCGCCAACATTAAATTTAATATGTCTGGCAAACCCAATTATCAGCGCGGAACAGCCTATGATGATGCGCCCTACTCGTTTAGCCGCGAACTGAAGAAGAACCATAAAAATAAATAAACCAACATGAGAAAAACCATCAAAACACTGATGATTCTGGCAGCCATCGCCATGCTGCCAGTAAAGGCATTAGCTATCAAAATTCTGCACGGACCTTACCTGCAGAGCGTAGGCGAAACAGAGGCCACAATAGTATGGACTACCGATAGCACATCGATAGCCTGGGTAGAGCTACTACCCAATGACGGCGTAGAATTCTATGCCAGCGCACACCCAAGATACTACGATACCGAGATAGGTATCAAGCGCGCCAGTCGCATACACGCCGTAACGCTGAAAGGGCTGAAGCCAGGTACTACTTACCGTTACCGCATCTATGCCCAAGAGGTATTGAGCCATAACGGCTTTAAGGTTATATACGGAAATATAGATGCTACATTCGTATACAAGACCGAAGCGCCAAGATTTACTACGCTGGACAAGAAAAAAGAAAGCACTACCTTTCTTGTAGTCAACGACATTCACGAAAAGAACGATGTAATGACGCGTCTTTTCAACAACGCTGCCTATAAAGACAAAGAACTGATATTCTTCAATGGCGACATGATGTCACTGTTTGACAAAGAATCAAAGTTATGGGGTGGATTTATGGATACTGCCGTAAAACTATTCGCATCAGAAAAGCCCCTCTACTATGTACGCGGAAACCACGAAACGCGCGGACAATTGGCCGACCAGTTCAAGCGCTATGTACGCCCCAACGACGACAAACTGTATTACTGTTTCCGCCAGGGTCCAGTATTCTTTATTTGTCTTGATACCGGCGAAGACAAACCCGATACCGATATGGAATATTCGGGCATAACCGACTACGACAACTACCGCACCGAGCAGGCCGAATGGCTACGCACCGTGATAGCCTCTGACGAATACAAGCAGACTCCCCTACATGTAGTGGTAGCTCACATGCCACCCAGATACGGAAAGGATGCTTGGCATGGCGACATAGAGGTAAGAGAGAAATTCATACCCATACTCAACGAGGCTAACGTAGACCTGATGATATGCGGCCATCTGCACGAATTCGGTTATGAAGAGCCCAACGCCCGTCTGAAATTCCCAATCCTCATCAACTCTAACGAGGCCATTGTATCTGCAAAAGCCGAAGCCGGAAAACTGGATGTAAAAGTGATAGATTTAGACGGACGCACATCGTTCCACAAAACCTACGGGCAACAGTAATCACCAACTCATCAAAGAACAAATATAAACAAAAAAAGAAATTAATATATGACACACGGACACGAAGTACTCCACATGATGGAGGGCAACAGTTACGCTAACAGAGAACAACTCATTAATGCTATAATAGAGCGGTTCGGTGCCGACGAGCGTTTCTATACCTGCTCTGCCGAGGGTATGACGGCCGCCGAGCTGGTAGACTTTCTCGAGGCAAGGGGCAAGTTTATGCCAGCCACAGATGCCAACCAGTTTACGGTAGACGTTACCAAGGTATGCAACCACTAATACTGATGCATAAATAACAAAGAGTATATAACCTACATACTATATCGAGGGGGTACAAGCTTCACAGCCGGTACCCCCTCTTTCTGATTACAGATGTTATGATTGAGACACATGTATAGGGTGGCCCTATAAAAATTGCCACCCTTTATAACAATGCCATTACTGGCGGTCATCGTCTTTCTGTCGCAGATAGTCTTCGTATTCGGCTATCTCACGCTCACCTATATGCGAAAGACCATAATGCTCCTCGTGCTGACTGAAATCAAGACCTACACGCTCACTCTGCGCACTTACACGCATAGGTATAAGACGGTCAATAAGCCAATAACCCAAATAACTCATACCGAAGGTGTAGACAATGACTATGGCTACAGCCAACAAGTGGTATAAGAATACTACAAAGCCATCCCATGTACCTGAGATAAGACCCTCCTGGATAAATATACCGGTAAGCACTGTACCAAAAATACCACCTGTGCCGTGGGTTGGAAATACATCAAGAGCATCGTCTATACGACTATGACTGCGCCAATAGACAGCAATATTGCATATCAGCGTAATAACAAAGGCAATGAATATACTCTGTCCTACGGTTACATATCCTGCAGAAGGAGTTATGGCTACCAAACCTACTACGCATCCTACGGCAGCACCCATGGCCGACGGCTTACGACCACGCAAGCAATCAAAGAATATCCATGTCATCATGGCCGTAGCCGAAGCGGTATTGGTGTTGAGGAAAGCCTTTACGGCCTGACCGTCGGCATGCAGCGAACTTCCGGCATTGAAACCAAACCAGCCCAACCACAACATGGCAGCACCCAACAACACGAAAGGAATATTGGCGGGTTGCGAACTACGCGTTTGGGCAGCACGACGACCCAAGAAAATAGCTCCTGCCAAAGCAGCCACACCCGAAGAGGCATGAACCACTATACCGCCGGCAAAATCTACCACACCCCATTTCAGGAAGAGGCCGTCAGGATGCCACGTCATGTGGGCCAACGGACAGTAGATAAGTACCATAAACCACATCATAAAAAACAGATAGGCCGAGAAACGTACACGCTCGGCAAACGAGCCAGTAATAAGCGAGGGGGTAATAATGGCAAACTTCATCTGGAACAGGGCATAAAGAGCCAAAGGAATAGTGGCACCGCCCAATATATGTCCTGTAGGAGTAGTATATGTATCAGCTCCCACACCTTGGAACATCAAGAATGTAAAGGGATTGCCCAACACACCGCCTATATCATCGCCAAAGGCCAGACTGAACCCGAAGGCTACCCATAGCACACTTACCAAGCCCATGGCGATAAAGCTCTGTAACATGGTAGAGATAACATTCTTGGCGCCTACCATACCGCCGTAGAAGAACGACAGTCCGGGGGTCATCATCAACACAAAGATAGTGGCCGTGATGAGCCATGCCACATCTGCTTGGTCAATCTTGCTGAAATCGCATTCAAACGAGGGTTCCTTCGCAAACAGTCCGGCAATGGCAATTACCACCATACCGGCCATAAGAATAATCCATTTTTTGTGAACTTTCATTTTTCTCTCCTTTATAGTTAAGTTGTCTTTCCGTAGGTTTATGGTATCAGTACGCCTGTACATGTACGTCTTTTACGGCCCGCCCGCTGGGGTCGTTGCAGTCTTTAAATGAAGCATCCCACGCCAGCGCCTCGGCAGTAGAACATGCCACGCTTGGCACGCTTGGCACGCATAGTGCAGCACTGTTGCTGGGGAAATGTTCTTCAAATATGGTACGATAATAATACTCTTCCTTGTTCTGCGGCGTATGGATAGGAAATCTCTCGGCAGCATGCGCCATCTCATCATCGCTCACGGCCTGGGTTGTAACCTGCTTAAGGGTATCTATCCACGAATAGCCTACACCGTCGCTAAACTGTTCTTTCTGTCGCCATGCCACTTCGTGGGGCAGCAAGTCGGCAAAGGCTTCGCGCAGAATACGCTTCTCTATCGTAGAGCCAGGACACATCTTGGCTTCGGGGTTCAGCCGCATAGCCACATCTAAGAACTCGCGGTCAAGGAATGGCACGCGTCCCTCTACCCCCCACGCAGCCAGACTCTTGTTGGCTCGCAGACAATCGTAGAGATGCAGTTTCCCCAGTTTGCGCACGGTTTCTTCGTGGAAGGCTTTAGCCGACGGCGCCTTGTGAAAGTAGAGATAGCCACCGAATATCTCATCGGCACCCTCACCAGAGAGCACCATCTTTATACCCATCGACTTGATGACACGGGCCAACAGATACATAGGCGTAGAAGCCCGCACAGTGGTAACATCGTAAGTCTCGGTAAAGTATATCACATCGCGTATGGCATCGAGTCCCTCTTGTATGGTATAGTTAATCTCGTGATGCACCGTACCTATATAATCGGCCACCAAACGGGCTTTGGCTAAGTCGGGCGCACCCTTGAGGCCTACCGCAAAGGAATGAAGACGAGGCCACCATGCACGCGACTGTCCGTTTTCTTCAATACGACGTTCTGAATATTGGGCGGCAATGGCCGAAATTACCGAACTATCAAGTCCGCCACTAAGTAATACACCATAAGGCACATCGCTCATCAACTGGCGACGCACAGCATCCTGTAGTGCATTGCGTACAGCCTCTACGCTGGCATCATTATCCTTTACGTTATCATAGTCTATCCAATCTCGGTGGTAATACCGCTTCATTCCAGGAGTTCGGCTCCAGTAGTAATGCCCTGGAAGGAAAGGTTCGTAACGGCTGCACTGACCCTCGAGAGCTTTAAGCTCGCTGGCCACATATACCGTACCGTCGGCATCGTAACCTATATATAAAGGTATAACGCCTATAGGGTCGCGAGCTATCAAAAATTCATTACGCTGTTCGTCATAAAGGGCAAAGGCAAAAATACCAGACAGGCACTCTATCATGTGTTCAACATCGGCGCTATTGGGATTGCGCCCATCAACAAACAAACTACGGTAAAGCGGAAGTATCGATTCACAATCGCTACCAGTAGAGAATGGGTAGCTTGCAGCATATTGGGCACGGATGTCCTTGTGGTTATATATTTCGCCGTTAACAGCAAGTATCTGTCCGCGGTCACTGCTAAACAAAGGTTGGCGCCCCGATTCGGGATCTACTATAGACAAGCGTTCATGGGCAAGAATTGCCGTCTTACCCGAGTATATACCACTCCAGTCTGGTCCGCGGTGTCTTATTTTCTGGCTCATGCGAAGAATTTTCTGTCGAAGCGTATCAGTAGAAACGCTGACATTGAAAATAGCTACAATTCCACACATATTATATTTATTATAAGGTTATACATCTGTAATCTGTTTCAAAAATCGTCAGCAAATCGCTATGTTATCCTATCGTATTGCGACTATTTTTGCAAAAAATCTATCAATGTGCACTATTTATTTTGCAAATTTAATTCATTTTATCACAACCACTGCAATAATTAAAGCATTTTGATTAATAAAACAAGTAGATTTTGCCAAAGTGTAAGGATTTAGCATTTAAAACCTTATACATTTGCATAATACAAGGCAATTATATTACAATTTGTAATTTTAACATAAATAAATAGCAAAATAGTATAATTCTTAGTCGCGTTTTGCGAGATTGTGTGTAACTTTGCAACCAAAAGACGAACAACTATCATGTTGAACAGGATACGCTTTACTAAAATGCACGGAGCCGGCAACGACTATATTTACGTTGACGCAACCCGTTACCCCATTAACAATCCAGAAGAAGTCTCCATCAAGTGGAGCAACCGCCATACAGGCATAGGCAGCGACGGGCTGGTACTTATTGACAAGCCGTCGATACTTAGCGGAGCCGACTTCTCCATGCGTATCTTCAACGCCGACGGCTCAGAAGCAATGATGTGCGGCAATGCCAGCCGATGTATAGGCAAATACCTGTACGAAAGGCACCTTACCGACAGCACAGAGATAAAACTTGAAACGCTATCGGGAATAAAAATCCTCAACCTCACACTTTCTCCAGACCACCGTACAGTGACCAGCGTCACGGTAGACATGTCTGAACCCGCCTTCCACCATGTCTCACAATACAACGAGCAGGTGGGTCTTGATGCCCTACGAGAGTACGGGCATTCTTTATTTGTATCAATGGGGAATCCCCACTGTGTAGTCTTTGTTGACGATATCTCGGCCATCGATGTAGCCACTGTAGGCGCCATGGCCGAATATCTGCCCGCATTTCCCGAACGCTGCAACATAGAATTTACCCAGGTTACCGCACCCAATGTACTGCGCACCCGGGTATGGGAACGTGGTTCGGGCATTACTATGGCCTGCGGAACAGGAGCATGTGCCACAGCCGTGGCTGCCGCCCAATTGGGATTGGCCAGTCGTGAAAGCGACATAGTGATGGATGGCGGAACGCTACACATAGAATGGAAAGAAGACAATCATGTAATGCTCTCTGGACCGGCAGCCTTTGTCTTTGACGGAGAGATAGTTCTATAAATAAATACAATATGGCATTAGTAAACGAACATTTCTTGAAGCTATCAAACAATTATCTGTTTGCCGATATAGCCAAGAAAGTAAACGCATACCGCGTATCCCACCCAAAGGCCAACGTTATAAGTCTGGGTATAGGCGACGTAACCCAGTCTCTGTGTCCGGCAGTAATCGACGCCATGCACAAAGCCGTTGACGACTTGTCTGTCAAACAGTCATTCCACGGCTATGGACCCGAACACGGCTACGACTTTCTGCGCGAAGCCATCCTGAAGAACGACTTTCTACCCAGAGGCATCCATCTTGACGCTTCTGAGATATTCATCAACGACGGAGCCAAAAGCGACACTGGAAACATTCAGGAAATAGTACGTTGGGACAACTCTGTAGCCGTAACAGACCCTATATACCCTGTCTATATAGACTCTAACGCTATGATAGGACGTACTGGAACCTTTAGCAACGGGCGATGGAGCAACGTAACCTACCTTCCCTGTACAGCAGAGAATAATTTTACACCAGCTCTGCCCGACCATCGGGTAGACATGATATATCTCTGCTACCCTAACAACCCTACAGGAACGGTACTATCAAAGGCTGAGTTGAAGAAATGGGTAGATTACGCCCTGGCTAACGACGCCATCATTTTCTATGATGCTGCCTACGAAGCCTATATACAAGACCCTAAAATACCCCATTCAATATACGAAATCAAAGGTGCTCGCAAATGCGCCATTGAATTCCATAGCTACTCTAAAACGGCCGGATTTACCGGTGTAAGATGCGGCTATACGGTAATTCCTCGCGAGCTGAAGGCTGTAACTACCGATGGTAGTCAACAAGTAGAGCTGAACCATCTATGGGAACGCCGCCAGTGCACCAAGTTCAATGGTGCCAGCTATATTTCACAGCGTGCCGCCGAAGCCATCTATACTACCGAGGGCAAAGCGCAGACTCGCGCCACAATAGACTATTATATGGGCAACGCCAAACTTATGAGCGAATCGCTGCGGTCTATGGGCTTCAACGTGTACGGTGGTGCCAACGCTCCCTACCTGTGGGTACAGACACCTAACGGCGAAGAGAGTTGGCGATTCTTCGAACAATTGCTTTATGGAGCTTCGGTAGTATGCACTCCGGGCGTAGGTTTCGGTCCCAGTGGCGAAGGCTATTTCCGTCTTACTGCTTTTGGCGAACGCAGCAACTGCGAAGAGGCCATGCAGCGTATTCGCCAATGGATAGGATAGTTACACAAAACACCATTCCGCAATAAAGAAAGAAACTCAACGGTGGTAACTTAAAGAACCACCCTTAATATATTCTAACCCATTAAGAATTAACAAAGATTATGGCAAATTTGAGATTTGATGCTGTAGAAGAAGCTTCCCACAAGAAACCTCTTGAGGTGGTTACTCCCAAGGAGCGCCCATCTGAGTATTTTGGAAAGCTGGTGTTCAACCGTGCCAAAATGTTCAAGTACCTACCTGCTGACGTATACCGTAAGCTGGTAGATGTAATTGACAACGGCGCCCAATTAGACCGGTCTATCGCCGATGCAGTGGCCGCCGGAATGAAGCAATGGGCCGAGGAGAACGGCGTAACCCACTACACTCACTGGTTCCAACCCCTTACCGAGGGCACTGCCGAGAAGCACGATGCCTTTGTAGAGCACGATGGCAAGGGCGGTATGATAGAAGAATTTACCGGCAAACTGCTTGTACAACAGGAACCCGACGCATCAAGTTTCCCATCGGGCGGTATCCGCAACACATTCGAGGCCCGTGGTTATTCGGCCTGGGACCCCACATCGCCAGTGTTCATCATTGACGACACATTGTGTATACCTACTATCTTTATATCATACACTGGAGAATCACTCGACTACAAGGCTCCTCTGCTGCGCACCTTGCGCGCTGTAGATCAGGCTGCTACCGCCGTAGCCCAGTATTTCTATCCTAATGCCAAGAAGGTTCAAGCCAACCTAGGTTGGGAACAGGAGTACTTCCTCGTTGACGAGGGCCTGTATTTTGCACGTCCTGACCTAATGCTTACCGGCCGCACACTGATGGGCCACGACTCGGCCAAGAACCAGCAGATGGACGACCACTACTTCGGCACTATTCCCGAGCGTGTACAGGCCTTTATGAAAGACTTGGAGTGCGAAGCTCTGGCCTTAGGCATTCCCTGCAAGACACGCCATAACGAGGTTGCACCCAACCAGTTTGAGTTGGCACCTATCTTTGAGGAATGCAACTTGGCCGTAGACCACAACATGCTTATCATGTCGGTAATGAAACGAGTTGCCCGCCGCCACGGTTTCCGCGTATTGTTGCACGAGAAACCATTCGCCGGCATCAACGGCTCTGGAAAGCACAACAACTGGAGTCTTTCTACCGACACAGGCGTGCTGCTCCACGCTCCAGGCAAGACTTCAAAAGACAATCTGCGTTTCGTTGTGTTCATCGTAGAAACCCTTATGGGTGTATACCGCCACAACGGTCTGCTCAAGGCAT
>CAVHVH010000002.1:31380-40856 GCA_963639385.1 Oscillospiraceae bacterium | reverse complement strand
TTCATGACTACAGGAATAGAGTTAGTGCAAACCGAAGAGAATACAAAACAAACCTACTTGTTTTTATTCTTGAGGTGAAGCCTAACTTCATGATGACAGGAATAAAGTTAGTGCAAACCGAAGACAATACTATATCATTAGGGGTGGCTATGAATATGGCCACCCCTAATGATATAGTATTGTTCAAAAAACTGCAAGATTGTTGTTATTGCCTGTTCTTTTTGTAATAATCCAATCCTAACTTTACATTTTTCTTCAGCGCCTCTGAGCTATAAGTAGCTCCACTAACGCCATCAACCTTGGCCTTACGAGCCTTGGCAACTGTAAGTCCTTCGAATTGCTGTAGCAAAGCTTTGGCACGAACAAAGAACCGGGGTGTTTCCTTATTAGGCAGCGCCTCAACCTTTACCACCTTGTTGTTCTTGATATGTATAACCACGGGGGTTGTTCCCTTGAAACCACGTACACCAGTACCCAACTGGGTGGTATTGACAAGGGTTGTTGCTCCGTCTCGGGTAATTATTTCATCGGCTGGCCGAGCACTAATAAGCAGTGCCACCACCAAAGCTGCCACTGCAGAAGCCAGCATTACGTAAGTTCTACCGTTAATTTTCTTCATTTTCTTTTGTATAGAGGGTTATACCAGATGACCTATAAGCTCTTCGCGATTGCCTGGCAACATGTCGATAACGGGTATCTCTGGCATAGTATAACATCCAGGCTGCAGGCGCATGGTGGCACGGGCCACATTGACCAAAACCTGGGCAGTAAGGGCCGGGTTATTGATACTCATATTGAACTCGAAACGCTGGTTGGGGGTCTTTCCGCTCACACCCTTGCGCACCAGATTGACGCCATGGCCCATATCGCGAACATCATCAACCGACTCTACAGCAAAGACATGGGTCTCATCGTTGGCAAAATAGGGATCGGCCTTAATTTCGGCAGTTACCTGTTCTACGGTAGCCCCCTCTTCAAGCTCTACATACACCATACGACGATGAATACCCTCGCCCAACGGAATAGTAACAGAGAGCGCATTCTTTACGCCCTTCTTACTGCGTACACATACCGAATGACCCATACTCATACCGGGACCGAAATTGGTATAACTCAACCCCTTAGGCGCAAGGCTCTCTATAAGCATACGTACTACGGAGTCTGAACCCGGATCCCATCCAGCAGCAATAACGCTTACACGACCTGCTTTCAAGCAGTTCTCCATCTGACTACGGCGATAGTCAACTATACTGGTGTGAATATCAAAGCTGTCTACTGTATTGATACCCTTGGCCACAATATTGGCTGCATATTCGGGACACGAGCGTGTGGGGGTAGCCAATATGGCCACATCTACATCTGTTAGCAGGTCAATACTGTCAACTACCTGATACGGAGTAAGCTCTAACGGGCAATCTTTGTTGCCTTGTCGACGAACGATGCCAGCAATCTCGAAATCTTTAGAGGCTTCAAGGGCCTGTACGGTATAACGACCGATATTGCCGTAGCCTACTACGGCGGCTCTAATCTTTTTCATTTTCTGTATATTTTTTATTTTGACGCAAAATTACTCTATTTCTGTGAGAAAAGCCCTCACCGCTACACCATTTTTTTGCATTTTACCCATTAATGATGAGCCTTGAACCATACTAAGGAGGCTTTATAAATCTTCTAAAGCGAATTTACAAGACCTACCTAACGCAAATAAAGAACTCACCCTATCATTATAACCGCACTAAGACAACAAGTCCCGACAGCTGGGTAAGCCATCGGGACCTGCGGTTTGTATTATACAAGGGGGCAATAAACATTACCACCCTAAGTGATTATTCTGCCGAATTGTCGTAACCGAATGCATCTATTTCATTGATTGACGAACCGTTACGGCGACTGTTCTTGATTACGAAGCAGAAGTAGCGGATATTGTACATCTGTCCCAAATTCCATGTAGCATAGGCCGAACCATTCCAGAATACCATAGTGGTATGCTTGAATACGGCATGCTGGAAGGCTGAAGTATTGGCATAGTCTGATCCGGCATTGATATCAAACTTCTCGTTACCGCAATACAATTCTACATTGTTAAGTGTACGGGCGTTATACCATGTAGCGTTATTCTGATAGAGGGTAATCTTGTTAACATAGGTATCGTTATTACCCAGGTCTACCAAGAATATTTTGGGATAAGTAGCGTTGTTCCACCACCAGGCATTGCTGAAGTTACCCGATATTACACCGTCGATGGCATTCTCTGGAGGATAACCGCTATTGTATCCAGGAGCTTCTACTGACCAGTTGGTATGAACCAGTTTACCGGCTATAGGCGTAGGAGCATTGGTCCACTCGTTCCAAAGGGTATCGAGACCCTCGCTGGGACAGTAAGACGAGCAATACTGATAACGGCTTCCAACCTTGGCATTTTCAAGAACCAAACTGGCTTGATCACCAGGAACGGGGTCGGTAACAACCCACTCGCCTTCGTTATTTAGATACCTAAACTTAGTGGCTATCATCTCGTTGGTACCAAAGCCTATTGACAAGTTTGCGTTGGTTCCGCTGGCTACTTCGGCCGAATTGATAGTACGCTCGGCATGGGTAGAAAGCCAAACCTCACCATAAGGAGAGGCGGTAACCTCTGATTGCATAGATACATTACCCTTCTTGTCGTAGTTTACCACATTAAAGGTGTAACTCTGCTCTCTGAGCTGGTCTATCTCGACAGAGATACTGTCTTCGTTCTCAAAATCTGAATATTCTATTTGGGTTACCTGCTCGCCGTTGTCCCATGTTATCATAGCCTCGGTTACCGATGGGTCTTTTGGAGCTGCCCACTTCAGTACTACGCGCTTGTAACCTAACTTGGAACTTAATCCGTTGGCCTTTTCGGGATAGATACTGCCGCCAGGCACTACCCACTGCTTGTAGATTTCATCCTGGTCTCTGCACGATGCAAACGATGCTACAAGGGCTACAATCAATGTTATATATAAAATCCTTTTCATTGCTGTATTCTTTAATGTAATCATTATTATTCATCATAAATTTGGCCATAAGGACTTATCTCGCCAATGAACCATCCACCAGAGGTTTGCTTGTACTGCCAAGAATCGAACGTATTGATTACCACCACGCGCAGATAGCGTATCTTGTCATAAGCATGTGGTGTAAGCGGATTGGTATTATCACATTCGTACTCGGTATTGTTAAGGTAGTACTCGCGGTCTTCTGTTGTCCATCCGTCTACAGTACCGTCGGGGGCATAACCAGAGGGCTTGTACTGTTCGCCCTTGGTAAGCAAGAACCATCCGCGGCTGAAGCCATGACGTTCGTTATAGTCGGCATCTTCCTTGCTACAAGGATTGTTTACAAGATCTTCCTTCGGGTCGTCGTAGATACCCCAAAATTCCCACTCGCGTATATTACCGCTCTGGAAAGGCATATAGTCCCAACGCGGATTAGTTGCAATACGACTTATCGAGGCCGTTTGGTTAAGAGCTATGGTAAACCATGTGGGGATAGGACATCCTTTGGCAGCAAGGAAGAACTTGCCCGTACCATTTATCACACCATCGAAGAGCGCTGGTATACCACCACCATTGGGGTCGTTTACAAAGTTATCATCTGTTAGCGCATAATGCTTGCACTTACTCTTGACAAGGGCAGTCTCTTCTTTAGGAGTAAGCTTTAACAGCTTGGTTTCTGACACATTGCCGTAATCGTCACGGAAATGAAAAGCAAAGATAGTAGGCTTGGCCTCAAGACCACGGCGAGAGAGCATTACAGAGTCGCTCTCAGTGAAGAATGTAGACACATCCTTCCACTTGCGCTGGTCGTAGGTAAGTTCCTGGTCGGGGTTATTTTGGTCGCACTGGATAACCAAGGCCAACTTGGCAAGAGTTGGATTCTTGGTAATCTTGATTTTAATACCTCCAAAAGTTTCGAATGCTTCAAACTGGGCCGTCTTTACAGGAGCCACTTGCGGAGTAAATTTTACTATCTGTGCTTCTGACTTGCTATCGTCGGCATTAAACGACTGGATACTCACCTCGTGTTCAGCCTCGTCGGCATATCCCTTAACTTCGAGAGTATCAAGATATCGCGAGATACGAGACTCACAAGTAACGCCGTTGCGCTGATAAATGGCAACAACGCCCTTTAGGTTGGGGTCGTCTGGAATGGCCACCTTGATTACAGCGCCACCAGGAACCGACTTCACGTTTACCACAGTAGGCTGCATAGGGATAGGCAGTCCACCTTTCTGGTCTATTCTGTCTCCATCGCCACAACTTACAAGTGCGGCAACAGCCATCAGTGCCATGCTGAATGAAAATATTATCTTTTTCATAATCGTATCAAATTATTAGTTTACCAACCAGTATTCTGGATAAGATTAGGATTGTGTTCCATATTGTAAGTGCTGATAGGCCAGAAATAGTCGCGGTTCAAGAACTGCTGCTCAAATACCAGTGTCTTCTTATAGTATTCTGATGCTGCAGAAGCATTAAGATTGAAACCGTAGATATTCTTGGCATACTCAGTAGCCACTTCTTTCCAACGACGCAAATCCCAGAAACGCTGGCTCTCAAAAGCCAATTCTATCATACGCTCGCGGTGGATAATATCGCGCATACCTGCCTGAGTGTTGTAATAGCCAGGGTTGGTACTATATTCATCCCATGCCATCTTTACGTCGGGAATTTTAGCACGCTCACGTATAGCGTTGATATAAGAGAACAGTGTAGCACTGTTAGGTCCGTTGGGGCCTTCTACTTCGTTTATAGCCTCTGCATATAGCAGATAGAGGTCAGAGAGGCGCATGATAGGATAAGGAAACCATGTGGCAGTAGAGTTGTTACCAGCACTGCTTACGTAGTTGCTATAAGGAATGGTTTTCTTGGGGAAGAAACCGGTTACAGGACCCTGATTACCACCCAGCTTATTGGCATACTTACCATTACGGCACTCTACATCGAGAATGTCTTCTGGACTAAGTTGTCCGGCAGCCTTCTGGAGAGTAGCCTCGGTAAGCTGACCCAGCCACTTACCGCCATCGAAACCTATAAAAGCATAGTAACGGGGTTCGCGGTCGAAGTTGAGCTTCACAGTTTCGTATCCCTTCTCGAGATAATACTTATGAGCTTCATCGCCTGCCTTAATATCCAGTTCGTTCCAACCGTTCTGGCGATCTTTGTCTACTGTGATTGGCACACCATGCTTGCTATAGAACTCTTCGGCTACCTTAAGAGGCACGCCTACACAGCGATAACCTGTAAGCGGACCACTCTGGCCATACTTTTTGTTTTGCAGGTCTACACAAGCCAGCAACTGCCAATAATGACGTTCGGTATTACTAAATGACGTTTGAGTATTACCCCATATCAACTCGGTATTCCAAGGCTGACACATTGTACCGCGAAGGATGAGGTCGGTCTTAAGGGTATCGTTGTCGCCAAGACGCAAGGTTATATCGTCGCCGTTGTACAACTTGATATTGACTTTTTCACATTCGTCAAGGGCATCCTTGCAAGCCTGCATAGCATACTTCCAACGCTCCAGTTTCTGCTCATCGGTCTTAGAGGGGAAGAGCTGCACGCCACGCTTGTCAACGAGATTCTTTTGGTCTTCATTGCCATTGAACAGCGGACTGGCTGCATAACATGCCACACGCGCCTTGATAGAGGCGGCTATGGCCTTGGTTACATATCCGTATTCGGCTTCTTCGAACGACTCTGACAGATATGGTATTGCCTCTGTCATTTCGTCAAGAACAAAGTTGAAGCACGAATCGATAGGATCGCGGTACACACGAGCCTCTTCTACACCAGCCTCCATAGGCAGACTGTGCTTTACAATAGGTATGGCACCCCACTTGCGAATCAGGCAGAAGTGGTAATAGGCTTTGAGGAAACGGCCTTCGGCCTTCCACTGAGCCTTCTCTTCCTCGGTCATATCGGGCACCTTATAGATATTATCTATCAGGTTGTCGCAGTCGCGGATAGCTGTATAGTAGCTATCCCAGTCGTTACCATACACATTAGACTTGCTCTGCATGCCGCGGGCTATCAGCGTCATGCTCTGTCCCAGATATTTTTGGGTAGTACGTGGATAGAGATCCCACATTTCATCACCGCCTAACATACCGGGATCGCTGCCTGCGAAACCGTCATTCGGCATATACGAATAGCACGTACCACGATAGCGTATGGCCACCGAGCGGAGTGCAAAGGCATCGTCAAGCGTAGGGTCACCGCCATCGGGAACCACATCCAGGTAGTCGTTGCAAGCGGTAAGTCCCATTAGGGTCACGCTGGCAACCAGTACCGAATTCTTGATTGTATTAAATATCTTGTTCATAGTGATTCTTTTTTTATTGGAATGTTACATTCAGACCTATATTAATAGTACGCTGTAGAGGATAATTAAGCGCAGAGGCTCCCTGCTCGGGGTCCCACATCTTGAAGCTGCTCCAGTTTATCAGGTTGGTTCCTGACAGATAGAAGCGCAGACTATCCATGTGCCATTTCTTGGTAATGTTACGAGGTATTGTGTATCCTATTTCCAGCTGCTTGAGGCGCAAGAAAGAACCGTCGCGCATCCACCATGTACTTGTGGGGGTATTGTTGTTGTTCAGATAAGTGCTCAAGCGAGGCCAGAAGGCGTAGAGGTTACGGTTATCCTCGCTCCAGTGGTCATCAGCGATAGACTTAAGCAGCTGGGTATGCTGGTAGAATGGTGCCATACCACCAGTATTGTTCTTGCTATAACCGCTGGCGTTAATCCAGAACGACTCATTGGCCAATCCCTGGAAGAATACTGAACAGTCGAAACCTTTGTAACCTACAGAGAAACCGAAACCATAAATGAATTCAGGCGATGTAGGATTACCAATTGGCACCATATCGGCCTCGTTTATCACACCGTCACCGTTGACATCGGTGTACTTGATATCACCACCGCCATACTGCGAACCAAAAGCGGCCTGCGAAGGACTATTGGCAGCTTCTTCGTCGTCAACAAACAAACGTTCGGCTATATATCCCCATTTTTGGTTGATCGATCTGCCAACATGCGAGCGGTACGACTCAGCGTAAGTGGGCTCTTCGTACACTTCATACTTGCTGCGGGCGAAGGTAAAGTTACCGCGGGCCGATGTCCAAAGATCTTTATTCCAATTTTTCTTATATTCCAACTGGATGTCTACACCATGGGCAGAGGCCTCGCCTATATTGGCGCTGATAGAAGTCTGTAGACCCATAGTAGAAGGTATATCGGCGCGAGTCATATAAATATCAGAGCGCTTTTCATTGTAGTACTCGGCTATGATATCAAGGTCTTTAAAGAGCTGCAGTTCGATACCAAAGTTCTGTTTCTTGGCCTTTTCCCATGTAATGCCAGAGTTGGCATATCGTTTGAAGGTTATTCCATTGTATGTTGTCTGCAAATACTTACCGAAGTATGATTTGGCAGTTGTATTATTGTTCATATTCATCTCAGAGAGATAGAAGAAGCGGTTAGTAGACAGACCTATATTATCGTTACCTACAAGTCCGTAAGAGTAACGCAACTTAAGTTTGGTGATAACCTTTTCCAATGGTTTGAAGAATTTCTCGTTTGATATCATCCAACCAAAGCTCATTGAGGGGAAGAAACCCCAGCGGTGGTTCTTAGAGAAACGCTCTGAACCATTGTAACCAAAGTTAAACTCAGCAAAATAGCGGTCGTCATAGCCATAGGTAACACGGCCTGCCAAGCTCACGTTACGTGAGGGCAAAGACAACTGCAGCGAACCGGCGTTGGCTACTCTCTCCTCGCGGGTGGTAAATACCAACAAGGCGCCTAAAGAGTGTACATCATAGTGTTGGTTCCAGTAGAGGCGACTTTCCCAGTACATAGTATTGGTAACGTTCTTCTTACCCTCTTCGTAAGTAAGATAGTCTGTACCATCCTCATTGATACGGTTGATATGATATTCACCCGTGTACGAATCGTAGCTACCCAACTGATACCAATAAGGCTTGAAGTAACGCTTTGTGGTAAAGTCAGAAAGGCGGGTAAGGTTGAACAGCGTAGTAAACTTCAGTCCTTTGGTAATGAAGCTCAAATCTTGATCCAACTGCACTGCGGCTATCATCTGTGAGCGCTGATAGTCTTTGTATCCGCGTACCATTTCTGCATAGGGGTTGATATAGCTACCATCCTCATAATTACCAAACATAATGTGCTTGATACCTATGTGTTCGCTATCAGTAGGATAGTATGCTGGGAAGAGTACTGGGTCGGCATGCATTACATTGACAAACATATCTGAACCCGATGTCATAGGACCGGTATAGTCGTCAAAGTTTCCTGTAAGGCGCAGACCTACCTTAGTTGTCTTGGTTACATTTACGTCTACATTGGCGCGCATGGTGTAAACCTTGCTATCAATGTTGTTGTTGAAACTGTTACGGTGGTCTACCTTCAAGATACCGCTATCTTGTGTAAAGGCACCTGATATATAATAGGTGGCCACCTTACCGCCACCGCGGATAGAAACATCGGCACGGGTGCTGTGCGATGCGTTCTTGAATAGCATGTTGTACCAATCGTTGGCGGGGTAGATAATGCGGTTGGCGTTGGCTTTGCCAGTATTTTCTATCTTGTCTTGACTGTAGATAAGATCGTCTATGTTACTGGGGTTACGCGACAGCAACGCTTCGTTGTAACACTGCATATAGGTTACAGGGTCTGCTATCTCTACTTTCTTGGTAGGACTTGAGATAGAGTGTTCTATACGACCGAAAATCTTAGCCGGTCCCTCTTCACCTCGCTTGGTAGTAACTAGAATTACACCATTGGCACCGCGAGCACCGTAGAGTGCCGCTGCCGAAGCATCCTTCAATATTGAGAAACTCTCGATATCGTCTGGACGCAAACGGTTAAGGTCTGTGGTGGTAAGTTCGATGTTATCGATAAGGATAAGAGGATTTGAACCGCCCTCGCCAAAGGTTGTCACACCACGCACGAAGAAGTCGGTATTATCCTGACCGGGTTCGCCTGACCGGGTATAGGCTATCATACCGGCTATATTACCTGCAAACGACGAGGTAAGACTACTCGATGGCACACGCAGGTCTTTGGCATTGACCGTAGTTATAGAAGAGGTAATACTCTCTTTCTTCTGCTTGCCATAGGCTACTACCGTAACCTGGTCTAGTTCGTTGCCTTTTGGGGCAAGTTCTACATTAATAACTTTTTGGTTTCCCACGGTAATTACCTGATCTTCCATACCTACGTACGAGAAGACGAGTTTATCGGCAGACTTTACCTTTATTTCAAAGGCTCCGTCTATATCCGTCATAACACCCTTTGTGGATTTCTGGATTACTACACTTGCACCCGGCAAGGGTTCTCCAGTACCTTTCTCAGTTACTTTTCCCTTTACCGTTATCTCTTGTGCCAAGAGCGACAACGGCATGAAAAGCATGAAAAGGAGC
>CAVHVH010000002.1:12132-31319 GCA_963639385.1 Oscillospiraceae bacterium | reverse complement strand
ATTGTTAATTATTAAGATGAAGCTAAGGCAAATTTACGATTATTTACAATGGTAAAAAAAAATAGCATGTTAAAATTATATTTAAGTTATATATTTGTGCGCAAAATTTGTGCAAAATTTGTTAACCTAAGAGTAGTCTTATAAATTACCACCCTTAAACCATATGCGTATTTGGGGTATTTTTAAGGGCACAACAAGGAACAGCGCCACACCTTTTTCTATAGAACGGCTCTATAAATTACCGTTCTATGCATGGCGTAGCGTAAAAATAGTATCAAAAAGTAGGATTATGGGTTACAGAGTGCTTCGCACACACGGTCTTGAAAAGTGCGGGCATCGCGGCCACGCATAACACCCTGGTTAAGAATTGCGAAACACAACTGGTGTCCATTGGCTGCGGTACAATATCCTGCCAGCGAGAACACTCCGGTAACGCTACCCGTCTTGGCTCTTACGTTATCCTTAGTAAACGTGCCGTGCATGCGTTTGCGCAGCGTGCCATCTACACCAGCCTTGGGTAGCGACGGGTACAAATGGATATAAATATTCTGATAACGGTAAGCATAACGCAGTAGAGCTACTTCGAGTTGGGCACTTACATAGTTATAGAGCGACAATCCGGATCCGTCGGCTATACGGTACTGCTGACTACGAAGCCCAACCTTGTCTATAAGACGGCGCACATACTGGCGGGCATGGTTGGCCGTAGCTGGACGTGCTCCGCTTGAGGCTGCAAGCTGGTAGAACAGCGACTCTGCATACAGATTATCGCTCTCTTTCATCATACGCATCAGTATCTGGTCTATAGTATGATATCGGGCACAGATACAATAGGCGGTATCAGGCTTGACACCTGTAGCCGAAAAGGCCTGGACTACAAGTCCCGACTCGCGTAGCATGGCCTCAAAGCGCTCCATAAACTTGTCTTTGCGGGCATATATGAGCGGCGAAAGTACCGGATTATCGTCGTCCCAGCACCATCCTTCGCCTAACAGATTATAATCTTTCATGCTCTTATCGGCATATAGATGGCCGCGTATGGTGTCTACGCCCATCTTGCGTATACCTTCTACAAAGGCAGCCATATCGTCGGCATTGAAAAGGGGGTCCATACCACCTACGCAATATACGTCGCCCTCGAGGGTATGGTTGTTTATGCGCCCAGCGTAGCATAGTTCTGTCTTGGTCTGGTACGATCCGCCCAAACGGTCTATAGCCGTAATGGCCGTAAGCAGTTTCATGGTAGAAGCGGGGCGCATCATCTGTCGTTCGTTATGGCAGTATATGGCAGAGTCGGCCGTAAGGTCGTACACCATCAGTCCTACCTGTGATGTTTTAAACATATCATCTTCCAGCAAACGGTCTATATGATGTATGGCCGACTGTGGCCAGGGCAATGTCAAGGTATCGCGTTCAAGGGTATCGGCAGGCTGTACCTCGTCGGCCTCCTCTTGTTCGGTTACCACGGTCTGTGCCTGTACAGGTGTCACGGCCAGCCACGTAAGCAACCAGCCTAATATATATAAATAGGTACGTATCATATTTTATTTGTCATCCTCTTAGTCATTTCAGCCATAAACAGGGCTTCGTTACGCGGTTTCACACTCACAGACTTGTTTTCACCATACTCTATCAGCACATAGCGCACCAATCCGAAACAGTTAGACATGGGCTTATAGCTTACTATGGCCGAATAGTCTATCTCGCGCTGGTGCGAGAATCGCCCTCCGCTCACCACCAGTGTTGTAGGCATAAAAGTATAGGTAGTATGCAGTATGCGCTCTATTACAAGCACCCATATAGCAGCCACAGGAAGAGCCACCGCCAACTGCCGGGTCCAGAAATAACAGAACGTAAGCGCTGCCAGCAACAACACTGCAAATATGTCAATAAATGAGATATTATAATGGAATATCCTGTTCATAATCTGACCTGCAAAATTACTAATTTAATCGGCAAAAAATCTATGATTGTTAATATTTTTAGTAAATTTGCACTGAAATTAAAAACAACATGGTTTACAAATACGATTTTCTCATTATCGGCTCTGGTGTAGCCGGTATGAGTTATGCGCTTAAGGTAGCGAGGGCACATAAAGGAAAGGTCTGCATGATATGCAAGACATCGCTCAATGAAGCCAACACCTATTTCGCCCAAGGCGGGGTGGCGTCGGTAACCAACTTGATAAAAGACAATTTCGACAAGCACATCGAAGACACCATGATAGCCGGCGACTACATTAGCGACCCCAAGGCCGTAAAACAGGTAGTGACCATGGCGCCCGAACAGATAAGCGAGCTGGTAAACTGGGGTGTGAATTTTGACCGTAACGAGAACGGCGAATTCGACTTGCACCGCGAAGGCGGACACTCTGAATTCCGTATACTACACCACGCCGACGATACCGGTGCCGAGATACAACGCGGACTAATGGAAGCCGTGCGCAACAACCCCTATATAGACATCCGTGAGAACCACTTTGCCGTAGAGATAATCACCCAGCATCACCTGGGAGCACGCGTTACCCGACGCACACCGTACATCAACTGCTACGGCGCCTATGTACTTAATCCTGAGACACAAAAGGTAGACACCTATCTAAGCAAGGTAACCGTAATGTGCACCGGAGGTTGCGGTGCCGTATACCAGACTACTACCAACCCCGTAATAGCCACTGGCGATGGCGAAGCCATGGTATACCGCGCCAAGGGAACCGTACAAGATATGGAGTTCGTACAGTTCCACCCCACTGCCCTTTATCATCCCGGCGAAACTCATCCTGCATATCTTATCACTGAGGCCATGCGTGGCTATGGTGGCATTCTGCGCCTACCTAACGGCGAAAGCTTCATGGAGAAATACGACAAGCGGTTATCGCTGGCTCCACGCGATATTGTGGCACGCGCCATTGACCGCGAAATGAAGACCCACGGACTGGACCATGTTTGCCTGGACGTTACCCACAAAGACCCCGAAGAAACTCGCCACCACTTCCCCAATATCTATGCCAAGTGCTTGTCTATAGGAATAGACATCACCAAGGAGTATATCCCCGTAAGGCCTGCCGCACACTACATGTGCGGTGGCATCAAGGTTGACCTTAACGGATGCTCAAGTATCAATAGGCTCTACGCCATTGGCGAATGCTCGTGCACCGGACTTCACGGCGGCAACCGACTGGCCAGCAACTCACTCATCGAAGCCGTGGTATACGCCGAAACGGCAGCCCGACATAGTATAGAACACATTGACGAATACGACTTCAACGAGAAAGTGCCCGACTGGAACGACGATGGCACCATGACCAACGAAGAGAAGGTATTGATAACACAGAGTGTAAAGGAAGTGGGCGAAATAATGAGCAACTATGTAGGCATAGTACGTAGCGACCTACGACTGAAGCGCGCCTGGGACCGCCTGGATTTACTATACGAAGAGACAGAAAATCTGTTTAAGCGTGTCAAGGTAAGCAAAGAACTCTGCGAACTGCGAAACATGATCAATACGGGTTATCTGATAACCCGCATGGCCATAGAGCGTAAGGAGAGCCGCGGTCTACATTACACCGTAGACTACCCTACACACGCCTACGATAAAGACAGGTAATCCCATCCACATAATATTAATAGGGTGTTCTGCTGATTATCAACCTATGCTTTACAGACGGCGGCATCCGCAACAAAGAGCGGATGCCGCCGTCTGCCGTTTATGGGTGGTTCGATAAATTACGCCAACCATCTCTAACGGGTAAGACTGAACTTTATACTCAAACCAAAATCGCGCGTAGTGGTTGGGAAACTATTGCTGGCCAGAAGCGGAGTGTTGGTCTGACGGTCGTAATAGAAACTCAGCGTAAGCAAACGGGTAAGCGTATAATCGGCCATAAAACTCAGCTTGAATGCCGTATTGCCGCTACTGGCATAACTGCTCACCGTAGCAATATCACGACAGATACTGGCCTGACGGCGATAGCTAAGGTCGAGCCGTAGGTTCAAGTCATTATTTGTTCCGCTACTACGACTTACCGCAGCCGAGGTTGACGTCTGGTTCTGGTTCTTGTTCTTGCTACCATTGCCACGATTCTTTACCTTATGCGTATTGCGGGCACCGAAAAGCTGGAAATTATTGAGACGGTAAGCCAGCCCTACTACCCAATCGCGGCTCAGCGCCTCATTGAGCTGTACGCTGGTCATGCTGAGATTCAACACACGCGTAGTACGGTACTCCAATTTGGCGGTAAGGTTGTTCTCGAATGTCATATCGACACCCAAGAGCGGTGAGAAAGCCTCGTTGATGCTCACACTCGACACATTGAACATGCTACTGGGCATGGGATTTCCGGTAGTGGCCTCTGTCACAAATCCCAAACCATTCATAAATTCCTGATAGGTACTGAATGTACTGTACGAACCTACCGCGTACACGCTGCGATAAGCGTGGTTGATATTAAAGCTCTTGAACACATCGCGGAACCAAGGCAACTTGGCCAGACCGCTATACTTTACCGTCCAGTTGGGCAACATGCGCGCTATCGAGGGAAATATATCCAATCTGTCGCCCATACTGGTATAGGCCGATAGGAATGCCGGCACCATCACATCGGCACTGTATTTGTCTACCGCACCATTAGCAGGGTCAAAGGTTTTTCCGGCCAGCGAGGAACCTGCCGGGTAAACAGCATCGGCATATTGGGCCTCTACCCTATTGCGGAAACCATCAAGCGAGGCGCAGAATTTTTCGAACACGGGCGACTTGAAACCATCGGTAGCGCTGCCTATACCACTCAACGCACCTTTGAGCGATATGGTAGTCATCGAGAATGTTCCGCTCTGCGTGGTGGGGTTACCGTTGTACATATACTGTATGCTCTTGGCACGGTTCTCGGTATGAGTGGCCACAAGGTCTATCTTAAGATTACGCACAGGCTCGAGCGTAAGTCTAAGTTGCAAGTCGCGAGTAAGACTTGTGGTGGCGGGAGTGGCCACAGAGTCGTTTATCAACAGCCAGTCGTTGTGTTTGGCCTTATCTATATAGCCATCGTCTACCATACCGAAGGCAAAATCAAGTCCTGGCGAAAGCAGGCCATATCCGCGGGTCTGCCCCAAGGCATTCCCCACAGTAGGCATAAATCCGGGCAACGATAGTGAGTAGTTATCGCGGTAGCTAAGACTCACGTTACGCACCATCATCAGTACTCGGGCCACAGACTGTGCCGTCTTGTACCATCCCTTGTCTTCTAGCGGTTCAAGGGGCGTAACCGTAATTTTTACCTTGGTAGCCGAATCAACCTTGCTGATAAGTTTTATCTTGTTCTCGTTTATTTTCTTGAATTTAATGGCTACAGGCTTACCGTCCTTAGTTTTTGCCGTAACCGATAGGCGGCGTGTACGCTTGCCGTGCGATATAGTGAGCGCGCTGTCGGGCATCAGCGTCACCTCGCGCTCATAACTTTTCATATTCTTGGGTAGTTCTTTCTTCTGCTTTTCGGCAGCGGCATCTTTGCCCGTGGCCGTTATTTTCTTTTGAGCGAGGCGCGTTTGTTGTTTCTGTTTCTTTTCTTTTGCTATCTGCGACTTACTCTTATCCCTTCCAAACTTCTCGTTGGCTTTCTTCAAGAAGGGTATATGGTTGTAGAGTTTTTCCATATTGAAAGTACCGCTTACGTTAAGGTCGCGGTTGCTTACTATATTGTTGCCCAGCGAAGTGCCGTCGTCGAGAGCCGTTCCCCGCACCCAGTTATAGGTAGCGTTGTAGGTGGCGTTGATGTTGGTCCAGTCGAACACGGGTATAAGGTTGAGCGGCAACTGGTAAGACAACGTAAAGTTCTGACTGTAGTCTAATGGTGTACCCATGTGACGCAGGCTGGTCTTTACCGAATCTTTCCACTGGGCGTATTCGTCAGGGTATCGCTCTTTGTTTACCGGTGCATTAGGTTCTTCTATCTCGGCATGCGTAGCGCTCTGGAAATTCATGTGGATATTTTTCGTGAGGTCCCACCTAAGTGTAAAGTCACGGTTCCACAAGAACTGCGAACTATAGGTAAGGGGCAACTGCCCAGCTCCAAGGTCGTCCATATCGCGCTCTTGCAGCTCATAATAACTTCTGGTCATCTCTGTGGTAAACCCTACATTCTGTGGCAACCAGTTCAGTCCGAACCGCTTGAGTATATCCAGCCATTTCGACTTGTTTTTCAGTTTTTTGAAGGGTTCCCAAGCCTTGAATATAGGTGTCCAGTTGTAGTTCAAGGCACCCCGCCAGTTATCTTCTTTCTCGTAGACGGTGGTCTCGCCACTGGTCTGTCGGTGCGAGTGGCTATACGATAGCGAGAAGTTAGCTGGGTCTATGGGCAACGGGTGTCGCTTGTTTTGAATATCCACCTTTACGTTTGACAGTGACAGGTTGGTGCTGGTAGTTTTGGTTACAGCAATGCTGTTGATAGAGTCCCGTTCCTGTTTTGAGCTGGCGGCATCCAGTGCGTCTTGCAATAGCATATCGGTATCAAGCGGATTATATTTGGGCGACGTTTCCTCTTTGGTTACCGAGTAGTAGAGCGGTGCGCTTACTTTGGCCTTGTCGGGGAAGAACTTACCCAACTCCAGATTGGCGGTAATGCTATAAGTCTTATAATTGTCGGTAGAGCGCTGGCTTACGCCTTCTTCCAATCCACCAAATCCCTCGGTCATATATTTGCCCTGCATGTTAAGGCTACCCATGTCAGAGAGCTGCACGTTTAGATTACCCTGGGCCGCCCATCCGCCACTATTGTTATATTCTTTTAGTCTAAGCTCGTTTACCCATACCTCGGCCGACTTATGTACGCCAGTCTTATTGCGCACACCTATCATCATGGTTTTCACTTCGCCCAGCGTAGGGTTACCCACTATGCTTACGCGGTTGGCAGGGTGGTCGGCATCGTATACAGAGAACTCGCGCGAGTACGATGCTGTGCCCTGTGCTTTAGCTATGTTGCGTTCCTTCTTTACACGGGTAAAAATGCTCAGAGGGATATCCAGCATATTGTCTTCGGGCCATACGCGCTCGCAATCGGCCCGTGAATAGCGATCGTAATGGCCTGCTTCGGTAAGCTTCAAAGGTATTTCGTACTCGTAATAGTTGGTTTTATAGTCGCTACCTACACGAACAAACAGGGCTATCTGGTTATCGGTAAGACCGGTGGTATTCTGCTCCATGGCGTTGGCATGGACAAACATCTGCAAACGGCGATACTGTCTTAGGTCCAAGCTTGTATTCTTGTACACAGCCTTCGACTCGTTGGCACCAAGGTCGGTAACCACCATGTTGAGAGCCTGCTCGTTGGCCTCAACTAACTGGGGCTGAGTAGGGTCTTGCGCCCTGTTTATACCGGGTGGCAACACATAGTTTACAGGGGTCTTGTCGTTATTTTCCTCTATATTTATAGAACTTGTTGCCAGTTTTCCCGATGTAGAGGCTGAGGCATCAAGTGGCTGGTCGTAGGTACGCCATTCGCCCTTTACCAGGTCCAGGCTACCGAAGCGCAGCACTATAGGATGAGCAAAGCCCCTAAGGAACATACGCATAAAGCGCATGCTGGTAAAGTCGGATATCGAGCCTACACGCTCTTCGTAATCGTTCAGCGGAATACGGAACTGATACCATGTAACCTTCTCTGACTTGCCGTTGCGAAGCGAGGCCGTTGCATCGCGCCGGTCTACTATATAGTTACGGCCTACCACCATATCTTGCGGGCGGATAGATACATGGTACTGGTAGTATTTTTCGTATTCGTTGAGGGTATAGTCTTGGTTGATGTCTTCTACATCGGGTGTGGTCTTATACGATGTATCGTAACTCTCGGTACGACTTTCTGAGTCGGGCGAGTTTCCTTGCGGGTTGTTGATGCGTTTGTAGCGGTCCAAAATAGAAGTCTTAGCCAGGTCAAAGTCTGTACCGCGGAAGTAGTGGTAGTCGTCATTAGCTGGGTCGGCCTGGATAGAGTCGTACACCTCGGGGCTTACCTTTGCCTTTGCCGCCTGTAGGAATTGCTGGTAGCTTTCAAACTGGCGTTCTTCCTCATCGCGCAGACCGTTGAAACCTACATCCTGCAAGGCTCTGCTACCCGACGAGGTGGCAAAGGCATAGGTTACATTGCCCTGTGTAGGCACCTTTCCCCACTGCGTGGTGACAAAGGTCTGCGAACCATCTATAGGCATGCCGCTTTCATAGAATTTCTTGCCGTCGCGCAAAATATCTTCGCTCACTTCACCCAAATTGATGTAGAAATCGCCACCATACTCATTGGCGTCGGCCTGATTGTTGGTATAGATAAACGGGTCCATAAGCCAGAATTCTACATATTCTATATTGGCGGCCTCGAAATCGTTGGTGTTTAGCTTGCGCATCATGCCACCCCAATTGTTTTTGGGGTTGTTAAGACGTCCTTTGGCCGTAAGGTCGGGATTGAAGTTGTAAGGACCACGCTCTTCGGGATAGAAGGCCAGGTTGAGCACAGACAGTGTAGACACAGCACCATTATAGCTACTCTGGTCGCGGTTAGGATAAAGTTCGTTTACCAATACCTCGCGCACATAGTGGTTAGACAGCTGTTCCAGGTCGCTCTTTATATGTGCCGGCGTAAGCGAACTACTACGCCGTGTAAATAGCGGGTCTATGTTGTACCATGCCAGAAGCGAGCGTTCGTAACCGCTCTTCAGCGAAGTCTTGTCGTTGTAGTTGGGTATCATTGACGGCACGCTCGAGATTATCCACGACGAGGGTGTAGACACGTCTATCTTGCTGGTGGTGTTTTCAAAGTCGTCTATATACGATGCATTGTCTTGTGTACCATGGTTCTGTCCGGCTATCAGCTGGGCAAACTCGGCATTAAACGATATGTGTGATGGTTGGGTAAGATGCAGAAAAGGTATCTTGTCGAGCATATTGGTAAGCCACTGACTCTCTTTCTTCCAGTTCAGGTTTACGCCCCAAAGGGTGTTGTTCAAGGGTTCTGACCCCATGTTTACCTTGGTGGTAAGGGCCTGTTCTGACAGGTGTTGCAGTGTACCACTAAGTTGTAGGTTCTTTGAGAAATCGTATTCCCAATTAAGGCCGAACATGGTCTTGCGCTGCTGCCCGTAGTCAGACTGGCTCTCGAGCGACACGTTGATTTGTGTTCCGGCATCTATCAAACTTTGATTGAGTATAGTAACTTCGCCTGCACTATAGTCTACGGTATAGTCGGTACCCTCGGTAAGCGTTACTCCACCGGCCGTAACTACCACCGAACCTTGCGGCACATTATATGCCCCCAGGGATATCACTCCCGAGGCACTACCCTTGAATTGTCCTACCAGGATATACTTGTTCTTTTCGGCTATCTGTTTGGCCACGGTCTTGGTAGTATCGTAAAGTTCTGTAAAGGCGTACTTGCGGGCGCGGTCGGCACTTACCCCTTTTGACACCAAGTAGTTGTACAGATACGAACCAAATGGTTCTGTACAGGGGAAGAACACACGGCCATTGCTTACGGTATAGCCATCAACATAGTCAAAATATCCGTTGGGGTTGGGTTTGTTATTGTTGTCCAGACGATCGGCTCCAAGTACGCGTATAATAGGCGTTTCCTTGACTTGAGTTTCAGGTATATAGTTCAGGTATACGCCAGCAGTATCGCTTTGGAATTTTACGTCCAGGCGGAACTTTTCTTTCTCTACGCTCGAGGCCAGACTATACACGTTTTTCATCATCAAGTTCCAGTTGCCCTGCTTGGGATTGTTGCTGGTATTCTTGAGCGATTTTACAAAGAGGGTTTTGCCTGCGTCAGTAATGTCTGATGCAAATTCACCTACTTGATAGGTTACGCCACCATAGGTGTACTCGTAGGCCACGGCCAACACCTGGTCTGTCTGTAGTGTAGACCGCAACGATATGTATCCCAGCGCCGAGTTTAGGGTATATTCTGTTGACGAGAGCAGGCGTGCGCTCTCCAATTTTTCATAGTCTACGCCTCCTACAAGTCCAGCTCCGTCAAGAGTAGAAGTTACTGCGTCTATATCGCGGGCGGCAGCATAAGTAGTAGTCATGGTCTGGTACTCGCTGTTGGCAGCGTTGGCAGGCACGGCCTGTCCTGTAGCGCTCCACATAGGGTTACTTACCTTCTGTTCACCCAAATCGGTAAGTGCCACTATGTTACGGGTATTGGTGGCCACACCACTTTTGTTAGTAACCCATATCTCTATGCGGTTAATCTTAATGCCAGTGGTTATATTGGGCAGGGTTCGCATGGCCGCATCGTACTTGCTGCGGAAGTACTGCGAAAGGAAGAAGTGCATGTTTTCTTCGTAATTGGCCACGTTTATCTCGAAAGGAGTGAGTTGTACGCCGCCTTTCGACGATACGCTTGTAGTAGAACTTTTTTTCTGCGAGGCTACCATCTGCAGTTTGAGTCGACCGAACTGCAGGTCGGTACGAAGACCGAAGAGCGAGCTGGCGCCTTTGACGAGCGATGAGTTTGAGGGGAACGATATATTGCCGGCCTCTACCAGTTTTACTATCTCGTCTTCCTTACCGTCGTACTTGAGTTTTAGGTTCTGCGTATCAAAGTCAAAAGTGGCGTCGGTATTGTAGTTCATGTTCAAGTTTACCTTGTCGCCCACTTTTCCGTTTACGTTCAGGTTTATCTTCTCGTCAAAGTCTATGGTGGTAGTCTTGCGGTTGCGTATAGGCAGACTGGGGTTGTCTATATTCTTCAGCGTGGCGCCCAACTTGAGTTCGGCACTTCCCTGTGTCTTTATGCGCACGCCACCAGGACCGAATATCTTTTCGGCTGGACCTAAGTCGAAATGCATATCGGTAAAGTCGAACTTCTCTTTACCCTTGGCCTGGTATATCTCATTGTTCTTGTTGCGGTAGAACTGGTTACGGGCTTGCCGTTCGCTCCATCGGCGATACTCCTCGGGAGTCATTATAATGGGTGCCGAGAGCCATAGGCTACCTATGCGTGTACCTAACAAGTAGCGGTTAAGGGTATCGTTGTACACTACCTGCTGACTTAGGTTGTCAGGGCGTTTCAGGTCAGCCGCTGGCAAGCGGTAGTCGTCTAAAGTGAGTGCGGTAGTGCGCTGTATCTTCCATCGAGGATGCAGTAGCGAGTCAGGTATGGTATCGTCGTATATGGCCAGTGGTTGTGCCGTTACCTTGATGCGCGGCACTGTATCGGCAGATGTTTTTGTTGCTGTGGCGCGCTTCTGCCGTTCCTTGCGCGCAGTTATTCCAGGCTTACCGGTGGCCGAAGGCTTGCGGTCTTGCATAACGGGCACGGCAGCATAGCCTATGGCCGAAGCCATAAGTACCAGTGCTGCAGCCAGCTGTGTAAAGTGCCTTTCCTTCAGCCTGCGCATGGATTATTTTATCTGTTTTAGGGCCAGTTTTACTACCTGTTCTACTGGCAGAGAGGATTGTTCTTGCAGTATGGATGCCACTATCTTGGCCGATGGTGCTGGGGCAAAGCCCAACATGGTCAGTGCGCTCACAGCTTCGTCTCTTACGCCCATGTCTATTGCGGGCGAAGATGATGTAGAGGCATGCAGTTCGCTGGCTATTCCGGTCTGCACAATCTTGTCTTTCAAGTCGACTATTATACGTTGAGCCGTCTTCAGCCCAATACCCTTTACCCCCTTGAGCATACGCTCGTCGCCAGTGGCAATGGCGTTGCACAGTTCGGCCGGACTTGAAGCTGAGAGTATCATACGAGCGGTATTGGCGCCAACACCCGATACGGTAATCAGCAGACGGTACAAACCACGTTCCTGCCGCGAGGCAAAACCGTAGAGGGTATAGGCATCGTCGCGACCACCCGTTACCAGATTTTCGTGTACATAGAGTTTTACCTGATTTTTGCCCTGTATGGCCGTATAGGTATTGAGCGATATATTGAGCGAATACCCTACCCCTGCGGCCTCTACCACCGCCTCGGCGGGAGTAAGCTCGGCCAGCTCACCCTTGATATAGTCTATCATTTGCTACTATTTAAGATAATACAGTATTACATTAATAATATATATATTAACGCACGTACACCTTATTTTATTGTATTGGCAGCATATATTTTGAAAACAACAGGGTATCCTGCCCAAGCAGTCCATATGTTTGAAAAGCGCTACTAATGCGAATTCTTAAATTGTTAAAGTTTCTTAATAAGAAAATGCAAAAATACTCGCATTTTTCGACACAAAATGAACTTTGCGCGCATTTTCGGCATTTATATAAGGGCAAAATACACCTCCAAATTTCTAAAGTTATCCTTTAGCGTCGTAACGATGGTCATTAGAATCGTAGAGTTACCCTTTAGCGGTGAAAAGATGGTTTTCGCGGAAGTGAAAATTTTGACGAAATTCTTGAAATTTTCATCGATTTTTCCCAAATATCACATCTATTTCTCAAATATTATAGCAACTCGCCAAAAACAACATTTTTTGCGGATGTCAAAAATAGCCGTTAGCAGTCAAAAAAGGGGTATTTTTCTCCATTTTTCATCAATTTTTGTCGACAAAAAATCACCCAAAAATCGCCCATTTTTTAATATTCATTAATAGAAAATGCCCTCGATTTAGTTAACTCGTGTTAAAACGAACAAAAAAAAACGAGTATAATAATAAGCAACGTAGAAAATACCAACAAGCAATGCGCGATATAAGACTTAGGGCAGAGCAGTACTCCAACTGCATTGTGTTTAAGGAATGAATGGGAAGACTGGGATGGACGAAAGAAACGATAGCCCACAACATGTGGCCTTTACCTTTACAGGCGGTAGCCTACTGTAAAGGTAAAGGCGCGGTTATGACTGTTGAGTTCGCGATTTACTTTAGTAAGACCAAAGCAGTAGCGAGCCTCAAGCACTACCTTCATATACTCGTAAGAGATGCCTATGGGTATGGAGAAATCGGTTTTACAGTATCCTTCTTTCGACGTATTAGTGTTCTCTACGGCAGTCTGGTAAGTACGCACGCCCGTGGTACGGTTCTGCACAAAGTCGCAAGTAGTGTATGCGTTTTTCACCCCGGTAAGCATACCATACTGTAAGCCAGCCTTGAGTGCCAACCCGTTAGCCACATACAAATGCGCCATAACAGGTACGGCCACATAGTTAAGTGTAGTGTAGTTATCTGTATAAGCGGTGTACTTGATTTCTTCATCGGTTTCGGCTGGTTTTTCGCGCAACAGGTCATAATTATCGTACTTGCTGCCCAACGATGTATAGCATACACCTGCCGATAGTGCCACCGTAGGAGTAAGCTGCCAATAGACATCGGCTCCGGCCACAAATCCAGCCTTGGACTTTGAAGATAGAGAGGCATCATTGCCGGCCAGGACCAGGTCGTTATTGGTAAGATTGGCTATAGTAACGCCTACCCGAGGAACAACGGTAACGGCACCTGGTTTTTCTTGTGCCATCGAGGTCATGGCCACAAAGCCAAACAAAAGGGTAATTGCAATTTTCTTCATTTTGATATATTTTAAGGATGGAGCTTAAATTGCCATCGGTTTGTACATTATTAAGGAATACACGTTACTGGCGGTCAGTTGGCTACTTCTGACATAAACTTGATACGTACCAGCCTTATATTGTCGTCGGTATAGTCGCCGCCCAGCTCTTCGATAGCCGCATCCAGATTGTCGGTATCGGCCTCCATAAAATAGTCGAAGATATCGGCAATGGCATCATCGTCCATTACATCGCGCAGGAAATAGTCTATATTGAGTTTCGTGCCACTATAAACTATGCTCTCTATCTCGTCCAAGAGTTCACCAAAATCGAGCCCCAGCGCCGAAGCCAAATCGTCGAGAGCGATATGGCGGTCAATACTTTGTATGATTTTGACTTTTATCATACTGTTCTTGGCCACGGTCTTTACCCGTATCTCTTCAGGGCGCTCAATGCCGTTTTCCTCGCAATGGCGACGTATCAATTCGCAGAACTCTGCACCGTATTTCTTGGCTTTTCCAGCACCTACGCCCTGTATATTCTGTAGTTCTTGAAGGGTTATGGGGTACATGGTGGCCATCTGCTCAAGCGACTGGTCGAAGAATACCACATAGGGAGCCAACCCCAAACGCTTGGCCACCTTCTTGCGCAGGTTTACCAGCATTTCGTAAAGCTCGGAGTCGAGGGCTGCTATTCCGCCTTGGGCTTCACCATCATCGTATTCGTCTTTGAATTCGGTATCCATAACCACCATAAACGAATGGGGCGACTTGATGAAGCGGCGACCTGCCGAGGTAACTTTCAACAGTCCGTAGTTTTCTACATCCTTACGCATATATCCGGCTATCATGGCCTGACGTATCACTGGGTTCCAAAGTTTCTCGTTATAGTCTTCGCCCGAGCCGAACTCTTCGAGCTCATTGTGATGGTGAGATACGATATCGTCGGTACCGCGACCTTTTACAAAGTCGACCACATATTCCTGGCGGAATTTCTCTTTCAGAGCCAGCACGGCTTCGAGTACAACCACCAATTGGTCTTGCGCTTCTATCTTCTCTTTCGGGTGCAGACAGTTGTCGCAATTGCCACAATTGTCCTTTGGATACTCCTCACCAAAATAATGGAGCAGTATCTTCCGACGGCAAATGGACGATTCGGCATAAGCAGCCGTTTCCTGCAAGAGTTGTTTGCCTATATCCTGCTCGGTGACAGGCTTGCTCTCCATAAATTTTTCCAACTTGCGCAGGTCTTTATACGAATAGAAGGCTATGCAAATACCCTCTCCGCCATCACGTCCGGCGCGCCCCGTTTCTTGGTAATATCCTTCAAGACTCTTGGGTATATCGTAATGGAATACAAAGCGCACGTCGGGCTTATCTATGCCCATACCAAAGGCTATGGTAGCCACAATGACATCGATACGCTCCATCAAGAAATCGTCTTGTGTCTGCGAACGTGTGGCACTATCAAGCCCGGCATGATAGGGCGCCGCCTTGATATCGTTGGCTCGGAGTTCGGCCGCAAGTTCTTCTACCGTCTTACGCGAAAGACAGTATATTATACCACTCTTGCCGGGATGTTTCTTGATAAAAAGTATTATCTGCTTGTTGATTTCTTTGGTCTTTGGGCGCACCTCATAATAGAGATTAGGACGGTTAAACGAGCTTTTGTACTCGCAGGCATCCTGTATCTCAAGGTTTTTCTTAATATCACTCCGCACCTTATCGGTAGCAGTGGCCGTAAGGGCTATCACCGGAGCATTGCCTATATTGTTGATAGTGGGGCGCAGATTGCGGTATTCTGGACGGAAATCGTGCCCCCACTCAGAGATACAATGCGCCTCGTCAATGGCATAGAAAGATATCTTAAACGACTTGAAGAAACTAATATTTTCGGGTTTGTTGAGCGACTCGGGGGCCACATAGAGCAACTTGGTGTATCCCTGACGCACATCGTCCATAACCTGGGCTATCTGCGGTTTGGTAAGCGAAGAATTGAGATAATGAGCCAGATTATTGTTTTCGCTGATACCGTTGACGGCATCCACCTGATTTTTCATGAGTGCTATCAACGGTGACACCACGATGGCCGTGCCTTCCATAAGAAGGGAAGGTAGCTGGTAGCAGAGGCTCTTTCCACCACCAGTAGGCATCAGCACAAACACATTATGACCCGCCATAAGCGAACGGATAATTGATTCCTGGTCACCTTTGAACGAGTCGAACCCGAAATAGTGTTTTAGCTTTTCTAAAAGATTAACATCGTCTGTCATATTATAAAGGTGTTCTTTTTCCCAAATAAGTTGAGGTGTGGGAGATAGAATTACCAATCAACATATCATCAATGGAAAGCCACGGCGAGAAGGTATGGGCCTATAACCCACCCTCCCTACAGGCTTTTTTGCTTCTGGAGGCTGGATTTCTCCATTTGCTCCTTAGCATAGGCAAGCGTTACCTCGAACTTCTTTGTACGCTTGGAAGGCAATTCGAACATGGCGTCCATCATAATTGCCTCTACAATAGACCGCAGACCACGTGCTCCAAGTTTGTACTCTACGGCCTTGTCAACAATATAAGTCAAGGCATCCTGAGCAAACGATAGTTCTACCCCATCGATGGCCATCAGCTTGACATACTGTTTTACAATAGAATTCTTAGGTTCTACAAGTATGCGCTCCAATGCTTTCCGGTCTAACGGATTGAGATGGGTAAGCACGGGCAGACGACCGATAATTTCGGGAATAAGTCCGAACGACTTCAGGTCTTGCGGAGTAACATACTGTATAAGGTTGTTCTTGTCGATACGCGCTACATGCTGCACCGAATTGTATCCTACAACATGGGTATTCATGCGCTGGGCTATCTTGGTCTCAATACCATCGAAGGCACCACCACAGATAAACAATATATTGCGTGTATCAACATGGATATAGTCTTGATCGGGATGTTTGCGCCCACCCTTTGGCGGAACGTTTACCATGGTTCCCTCAAGCAGTTTGAGCAACCCCTGCTGCACGCCCTCTCCGCTCACGTCGCGGGTAATGCTGGGATTGTCGCTCTTGCGGGCAATCTTGTCTATCTCGTCGATGAACACAATTCCGCACTCTGCTCGGGCCACATCATAATCGGCCACCTGCAAGAGTCTGGAGAGGATGCTCTCTACATCTTCGCCTACGTAGCCGGCCTCGGTAAATACCGTAGCGTCGACAATAGTAAAAGGCACATTGAGCAAGCGGGCTATAGTACGTGCAAGCAGCGTTTTTCCGGTTCCGGTGCTACCCACCATCATTATATTGCTCTTCTCTATCTCTACGCCATCGTCATCAACATGTTGTTGCAGACGCTTGTAGTGGTTGTATACCGAAACAGCAAGGAAGCGCTTGGCATCGTCTTGCCCGATAACATATTGGTCAAGATACGCTTTTATTTCGCGGGGTTTGGGTATTTCTTTGAGTTCGAACGAAGCTTTGGCTTTTTTGCCCGGCGCATTGCCATAGGCTCCAGTAGACGCAGCTATCTCATAGGCTTGCCTAATGCAATCGTCACAGATAAAGCCGTTGAGCCCGGAAATCATAAGACCTACCTGGCTCTCGTCGCGCCCACAGAAGGTACAAACTTTCTTTTTAGCCATTCTTCTTACGTGTTAAGATGGTATCTATCATACCATAATCCTTGGCTTCTTGAGCCGTCATCCAATAGTTACGGTCACTATCCTGCCATACTTTATCGTAAGGCGTATGCGAGTGTTCGCTGATGATGGTATAGAGTTCTTTCTTGAATTTCTGTATCTCTTTGGCTTCAATCTCTATATCAGAAGCTTGGCCCTGTACACCGCCAAGGGGCTGGTGTATCATCACACGACTATGGGTTAGTGCTTGACGTTTGCCTTCGGTACCAGCCGTAAGCAATACGGCGGCCATTGAGGCGGCCATACCAGTACAGATAGTGGCCACGTCGCTCGAGATAAATTGCATGGTATCATAAATTCCCAACCCCGCAGTAACGCTTCCACCGGGACTATTGATATAGATAGAAATATCTTTATCCGGATCGGTAGAATCAAGATACAATAATTGAGCTTGTAATGTATTGGCAGTATAGTCATCTATCTCGGTACCCAAGAAAATGATGCGCTCCATCATCAGTCGCGAGAAAACATCCATCTGTGTAACATTCAGCTGGCGTTCTTCCAAAATATAGGGATTGACATACTGAGCCTGTGACTTAATAACGTCATCAAGTGCCATTCCGTTTATGCCCAAATGCTGGGTGGCATACTTGCGAAAATCTCTATTTACATTCATGATAGTATAAATATAATGTATAAAAAAAAGAGGTTGTCTACTCTTTTATGCATTGTTCTACGAACAAAGATACACAAAAAAGTTGACAACCTCTTTGTTTTTAATAAGTTTTTTGAAAAAACTTTATTCGGCGTCAAGTTTATTAAACTCGTCGAGAGTTACATCTTTAACATTGAGTTTTACCACACCTTTAAGCTTCTCGGTAAGCTTGCGGTCGATGGCGCGCTCTACAAACGACTGGATATGCTCCTGCTTTTTCAGCATCTCGCCGGCGTAGTTGTCCAAATACTCGTCTGGAACATTGTTCATACCATACTGGGCAAACTGGGCGCGGGCAGCTTCTTTGGCTGTCTCCTTCACATCGTTGTCGTCTATCTTGATTTCCTGGGCTTTTACCAACTGATCTTTGATAAGATGCCAAGTAAGTTCATTGATGCTGGCTTCGTAGTTTTTCTCTACAAATTCCTCACCTTTATCTTTGTTATTGGCAAGCATAATGCGCTTGAGCAGAGCATCGGGATATTCCAGTTTTCCCACCTTCTTCTCGCAGTGCTTGCGTACATCCATCAAGAAGCGGAAATCGGTATTCACCTCGAACTGGGTTTTCAGATTTTCGGCTATTTTAGCACGAAAAGCGGCTTCATCAGTTACATTGCCCTCGCCATATACACGATCAAACAGTTCCTGGTTAACTTCGTGCTTGGTAAAATGGTTGATTTCTTTTACCTGATAGCTGAAATCGCCGGTATGTTCAGCCACTTCATTACGCTCTATCTTAAGAAGTGAAGATACCTCTGCATCGTTCTCGGGATAAGCCTTGCGGGGAGAGAATGTTACTACATCACCGGGCTTTACACCATCAAACAGTTTCTTCTGATCTTCTACCTTAATATATGAAGGCATAAGAATAGCATTTTCCACTACGATACCACCCTCTTTAGTACTGCCATTCTCGTCAAGTTCACGAAGATCACCCTTAAGGGTATCGTTACCCTCGTAGTGGTCAGCGGGAGCATAGCTTCCGGCTTGAGATGCAAACATGTCAACCTGACGGTCTATGAGTTCGTCGTCTACCTTGAGGTTGTAATAGTCTACCTTATCGCGACCTGAGAGTTCGCACTTGAATTCGGGGGCTACTGCAATGTCAAACTTGAATGTATAGGGACCCGATTTTTCCAAATCCTGCGGTTCTTGTGTCTCTGAAGCCAAGGGTTCGCCAAGCATCTGCACATTATTGTCCTTGATATACTTCTGCAGTTGTTCGCCTACAAGTTTATTGATAGCGTCCATCTTAACAGACATACCATACTGGCGTTTAACAATAGACATTGGCACCATACCGGGGCGGAAGCCAGGGTAGTTGGCCTTTTTGCGATAATCCTTGAGTGTCTTTTCGACATCTGCCTGAAAGTCTGCATCTTC
>CAVHVH010000002.1:0-12122 GCA_963639385.1 Oscillospiraceae bacterium | reverse complement strand
ACGTTAGCTACCTTACGATATTCCTTCAATGTCTTTTCTACATCTGCCTTATAGTCAGATTCCTCAACGACCAACGTCAAGACGCCATTTACTTTGTCAGGGTTTTCAAATGAAATATTCATCTTTGATTCTATTTATTATATAATTTTCTATTTTTACGAATGAGACGCAAAATTACTCATTTTTAGCGACATTACCTAACAATCTCTGAGAAAAATATTCTCCGCCAGGCATGCCTCTATCTACAGCAACATCTATGCGTTACGCATTGCCGCTGCAGCTGCTGCCGCCTGTTCGTCTTCTTCGGTAGGCGTAAAGCGGGTAAGTTGGAAGTTTTCGGTAAGGTAATTTTTGCGTACTACTGGGTTCGAAGCCAGCTCTTCGGGCTTTCCGCTGAAGAGTATCTTGCCTTCAAACAATAAGTACCCACGGTCTATGATAGCCAGGGTATCGCGCACGTTATGGTCGGTAATAAGAATTCCAATATTGCGGTATTTCAGTCGCCACACAATATGTTGTATATCGGCTACAGCCACGGGGTCTACACCGGCGAAAGGCTCGTCGAGCATCACGAACTTGGGATTGATGGCCAAACAGCGGGCAATCTCTGTACGACGCCGCTCGCCTCCCGAGAGTTGGGTACCCTTATTCTTGCGCACTTTGGTAAGACGGAACTCTTTAATAAGACTTTCCAACTCCTTGAGCTGTTCTTCATGGCTAAGCTTGGTCATTTCGAGCACTGCCATGATATTGTCTTCAACGCTCATTTGCCTGAATACACTCGGCTCCTGGGGCAGATATCCTATGCCTGCCCTTGCGTGTTTGTATACGGGATAATCGGTAATATCGGTATCGTTAAGATCTACGCGGCCTTCATTGGGAATAACCAGACCAGTGGTCATATAAAAAGATGTGGTCTTTCCGGCGCCATTAGGACCAAGTAGCCCTACTATCTCGCCTTGTTTTACATGAAAATCAACTTTGTTGACCACTGTGCGATTTCCATATCTTTTCACCAAACCCTCGGTACGGAGGGTCATCACCATATTGTCTGTATCGGCCATAAACAGCTGTTATTTATCGTGCAAAATTACAAAAAAATAAGTCAATTATGCTTACTCTGCCAAAAAACTATTGACCGCATAGTAGTTTTTATGTGTTTTTTGGTTACTTTTGCAACGTAAAACAGACGCTACGCCTATGTTGATACTCAAATTGTTAAAGAAATACCTCACCACATTCGGCAAGTATCTCGTCTTGATGGCGCGCTCGTTCAGCGTACCCGAACGGATGCGCATGTTCGGCAAGCGTTATCTTAAAGAGATGTCGCAGTTAGGTGTAGACTCTATACCCATAGTATTACTCATATCTTTCTTCATCGGAGCCGTTATCTGTATCCAGATGAAGGTCAACATTCAAAGTCCATGGATGCCTCGATGGGTTTCGGGCTACACCACACGTGAGATTATGCTGCTCGAGTTTTCGAGTACCATCATGTGTCTTATCCTTTCGGGTAAGGTAGGATCGAACATTGCCTCTGAACTGGGCACCATGCGTGTAACCCAACAGATCGACGCACTCGAGATAATGGGGGTCAACTCGGCCTCATTTCTCATACTTCCTAAGATAGCCGGACTGATTACCATGATGCCCGCCCTAGTTGTATTCTCATCGTGTATGGGCATAGTGGGAGCTTACGCCACTGCATTCATTGGCCATCTACTACCGCCAGACGATCTTACGCTGGGTTTGCAGCATGCCTTCAATCCCTGGTTTGTATGGATGAGCATTATCAAGAGTACTTTCTTTGCCTATATCATAGCCAGTGTATCCTCTTTCTTTGGCTACACGGTAGAGGGCGGTTCGGTAGAAGTAGGCAAAGCCAGCACCGATGCTGTAGTGTGCAGCTCGGTTCTCATTCTTTTTTCAGACGTTTTCCTTACCCAAATTCTGAGCTGACATGATAGAAGTTAAGAATCTTACCAAATCTTTTGAAGACAAAACCGTACTGCGAGGCATCAACGCACGGTTCGAAACGGGAAAGACCAATCTAATCATAGGACAAAGTGGGTCTGGAAAAACCGTATTGATGAAGAACCTTGTAGGATTGCTCCGCCCCACGTCGGGCGATGTTCTATACGATGGCCGCGACTTTGTACATATGACCAAACGCGACCAGGTAATGATGCGCCGCGAAATGGGTATGATATTCCAGGGCGCCGCACTATTCGACTCTATGTCGGTACGCGACAATGTACAGTTCCCGCTCGACATGTTCTCATCGCTCAACTACGCCGACCGTGTACGCCGGGCCGAAGAGTGCCTTGCCCGCGTCAACCTATCTGAAGCCGCCAACAAATTCCCCGATGAGATTTCGGGTGGCATGCAGAAGCGTGTAGCCATTGCCCGGGCCATAGTACTAAACCCAAAATATCTATTCTGCGACGAACCTAACTCAGGGCTCGACCCGCAGACATCGCTCGTAATAGACCATCTTCTGTCTGACATCACCCACGAGTACGGCATCACCACCATCATTAATACTCATGACATGAACTCGGTAATGGGTATTGGCGAAAATATTATCTTTATATATAAAGGTACTAAAGAATGGCAGGGGGTAAGTGCCGATATTATGTCCTCTACCAACGAGCGACTTACCGACTTTATCTTTGCCAGCGACCTACTCAAGAAGATGAAACGTAATGAAATGGACCATAGCTCATCACAACATGACAAGGGCTAAACTTGCAACTCAATACAACGCCCCTAATTACCATCGCCACAACACTACCTTTTATATATCATTAGGGTGATTCTATAAAGTACCATCGTTAAATTTATACCTTTATTGGGGCACTATAAATAGAGTCCACTAATTACAGTCGTCGAAGTTCTTTCGAAAATCTTCTATAGAAGAGTATTCCTGCCATTGTGAGCCCTACGGGGAAAGCGCTCCATACGCCATAGATGCCCCATCCAGCCACAAAGCCCAACAGATATCCCAGTGGCAGATTTATGCCGAAATAGGCTATAAAAGCATAGTACATCATAGGTTTTACACAAGCTATACCCCGCAAGGCATTGGCATAGATATACTGCAAACCATCGCCAAACTGGTATATCGCCAAGATGCACACCAAAACAGCCACCATGCCGCACGCCTCGGCATTATCGGTAAACAACATGCCTATATCATGACGGAATAGTAAAACCGGCACACTCATCACTGCCGAGAATGTAAACACCATACATAATCCGTCAAATGCACAACGCCGCATAGCCATATTGTCGTGCTGCCCCATAAAATAACTTATACGGATAGCCACGGCCGAAGCCATACCCGAAAGAACAAGATAGAACAACTGCGAGATGGTAATCATTATTTGGTGAGCAGCCAATGGTATAGTGCCTAACCATCCTACCATAACGCAACTCAGCGTAAAGGCTGCCGACTCGGCGCCCAACTGCAGAGCTACAGGCCAACCCAAGCGGTTCATCTCGCCAAAGTCAGCACGAGTAATCCGGCCATGAATAAAGTTATGACGATACACAGCATATCTACTCCCAAAAGCGAGCATCAACACCAAAACCACCGCCATCAGTACACGCGAACCTGCCGTGGAAATTCCGGCTCCTAATAGTCCCAATTCTGGGAAAGGTCCTACGCCATAGATAAGCATCCAGTTGAAAAATATATTGGTTACATTGCCCCCTATCATTACCCACATAGCCACCCGCGTGCGGGATATTCCGTCAAAAAACTGCTTCATAGTATTAAACAGTCCCGCAAAGGGAATGCTTGCCAGATTGACCAGGAAATAAGGGCGAATAAGCGGCAACAATTCTTCTGGTTGGCCAATATTACCCAGATTGAGATAGAGTATGTACATCACCAATACCAATAGCGCTCCAACTGCCATATTGGCCACCATGGCATTTTTCAGTTTTTCTCCTATCTCTCCGTGACAGTCCATACCAAAGAGCCGGCCCACCACAGGAGTAAGCCCATACGAGAAACCCATATAGAAAAGTAGCACCAAGGTATAGATATTGTTTACCAGTCCAGCCGCACCAAGTTCCTCTGTACTATGATGACCTATCATCAGTGTATCGGCAAAGCCCAATATGATAGTTCCCAACTGGCCAATTACTATAGGAACCCCAAGTCCCAATAGCGATCTATAATAATGTTTTCCTACATTTATTTTTTGCATAATCATTTGTTTCTTTTTGTTTCTGATGCCGCTATGGTTATCTTGTTGCTCAATCGTATGTCTTTCGACGAGCTACCCACCATAACTGTAAAATCGCCCGGCTCTACTACAAAGTGCATATTCCTATCCCACAAGGATAAGTCGGCAGGTCCCAAACAGAACTGCACCACCCTACTCTCTCCAGGAGCAAGGGTTACACGCTCGAAGCCACGCAGCACCTGAGTATAGGTAGTAACCGAACTAACTTCGTCACGCAGATAGAGCTGCACTACCTCGTCACCCTTGCGGTTGCCGGTATTGGTAATACGCACTGACACCTTCAGACTATCGGTTGCCGACAAACTATCGTGCGGACACTGCAAGTCTGAATAGGCAAAGGTAGTATAACTCAGACCATGACCAAAGGGGTAAAGGCTACCCCATAACGACGACCGGTTCTCTACATCAGACCCTGGCTTGAAGGGAAAGGCATAAGGTATCTGTCCTACGGTACGAGGAATGGTGTAAGACAGACGACCGCCCGGATTATAGACACCAAAGATAACCTCGGCCACAGCCTGACCGCCATATTCTCCAGGGAAACTGGCATTTATTATGGCCGGTACATGACGTGCCGCATAATTTATAGTTGTAGCACGCCCTGCCATCAGCACCAACACCACGGGCTTGCCAATGGCCATTATTTCTCTTATCAGTTGTTCCTGCCGACCAGACAGATTGAGCGTAGTTCGCGAGTTACCCTCGCCTACTGTATTGTCATCGTCGCCAACAACCATGATTACGGCATCAGCCACACGAGCCACCTGTAAGGCAGAATCCATCATCTCTCTTTCGTGGGCAGTCATGGCAAATTCCTCTACTTCGCTTTCCGGATAATGAGGGTCGCGCACGTCACACCCCTTGGCATAGTCTATCTGGGCATGCGGCAATAGTTTCTTCACCCCATCGAGTACCGATATCACATTGGCACCAGCTGGACCGTACCTACTTATGGGGTGCGCATCGGCATTGGGACCAATCACAGCCACTCGAGACAATTTGGTAGATAGCGGCAGAACAGAACTATCGTTCTTGAGCAGTACCATTGACTGCCGGGCTGCATCAAGAGCCAACTCGCAGTGTGCCTCGCTATGCACTGTACGTTCGGCCAGCGAGCCATTACCGCGATAGGGATTATCAAACAACCCCAAAATAAACTTCACCCTCAACACCTCGGCCACACGCTCATCCAGGGTGGCCTTGCTTATCATACCGCTGGATACAGCTCTGCGCAGAGGCAGAATATACTCTGCCGGCTGCGTAAACTGGGTACGTATATTCAGACCGGCATTGATGGCCTGGGCACATGCCTCTTCATAGTTGGCTGCCACATGATGCTTGGTATAAAGAAATTCCAAGGCTTCACTATCAGACACCACATAACCTTTGAAGCCCCAAGCCCGCCGCAATATATCGGTAAGAAAGCGGTGGCTACCGGTAATAGGCTCGCCATCGTAGTCGTTGTACGAGCTCATTACGCCCATTGCCCCGGCCTCTGCAATGGCTTTTCTGAAGGGTTCTAAATAGAGTGTCCGCATCTCGCGTTCGGCCACATGAGGGTCTGTACGGGTTTGTCCATCTCTTCCGCCTACAGGTATAGAATATACGGCAAAGTGTTTGGGGGTCGATACCAATTGGCATGACTGCAACCCTTCTACTGCCTGTTTGCCCAATTCGCCCACAAGCCATGGGTCTTCGCCATAGCTTTCCACACAGCGCCCCCAACGGGGGTCTTGGGCCACATCAAGTATGGGCGAATATATATTGGTATAACCCAAAGCGTTGGCCTCGGCACCTTCTACCTCTGCTATCTGGCGTACCAGGTTGCGATTCCATGCACATCCCTGGCCTGTTTGGTTGGGAAAGTATGTGGCGCGATAGTGGCATAGGCCTCGTATGCCCTCGTTGGTAAAATCTACGGGGATACCCAGCCGAGTTTGTTCTACAAACCACCGCTGCACGGTATGTAGCGCATCTACATGGCGCGAATAGGGATAGGCATACTGTGCACCGAACTTGCCCAGTCCATTATGCTGCTCATCTATATTGCCTATACCGTCTTTCCATACCTCGTTCTTCCACCCGGCGGTGGGCAATGCTTCTTTGAGCACACGCCCCGAACCATAGAGTGTGGCCAACTGGCAGGTCTTCTCATCGGTGTTCATCTGTGCCAACAAATCAGCCACACGCGCTTCTATGGGCGCACGACTGTCTTCATACACATCCATACGACCATTTTTATTGAAATCTATCCACCCTTTATGGTATATATTTTGTGCCGAAAGGGGTAAGCTAAAGAGGGTTCCCAGCACCGCTACAGACATACTGAAGCCTGCATGGCGGTACCGTACTATACATTGTAATTTCATAGGCTTTATGCTTAGGGAGTAATATAGAACGTTCAAAAAAAATCATGTAAGCACGCCGTTTTTATTGGCGGCGACACTTGCTGGCGCAGTCTGGACAAAGTCCCTTGACGGTATAGCTCAGGGCTGTAATCACAAATCCATCGGGGATAGCTATTGGGGGAATTTGGGCATAGTCCAAACAGAACGTGCGACGGCACTCTTCACAATAGAAGTGGGCATGGCGGTCGTCATCGTAATCGCTATGATGACTATGGCAGAACTCATACCTGGCCTCGCCATCTACCGAGTCGACAGAATGGATAAGGTGATGCTTGTGAAACTCTGTCAAAGCACGGTATACGCCAGACTTGTCGATGGTGGCTATTTGGGCCTCGAGTTCAGTCATCGACATGGGTCTGCCGGCGCTATATAGCGCCTTGGCCACTACTATGCGGTTGGCAGTGGGCCTTATGCCGCATTCGGATAGCATTTGGGCGTAGTCTTCGTGCTTCATCGTAGCTACATTGGCATCAGCGTTCAAACTCCAATGTACCGAAGAAGGCGGGGCAATGGAAGTTAGGATGTTCCAATTCTATGCGGCTCCACGACAGGAAGTGAGGTGTCTGCAATTTGTCGCCACACTTATAGAAATTGGCCGTCATGCGGGCACCGCACAGGTTTGTTATATGTGATTTGAAGGCTGTACCTACGGGTATTACGATAGCCATATTCCACGTTGCAGGGGCTTGCCGTTCTGCAAAGGGAGTACGCCCTAACGATGACCATCGGTCTATGCGCCCTACCACTTCTGCTGGGGCTGCCTCGCGACCTTCGCGCACGAGTCCGCAACCTACCAATACTGTTCCGGCACAGTTAGTCTCTACATTATAATATACGTCGCCGTCTTCGGGTTTGAAGAAGAACTCGCAACAACTGTCTTGCCAAACAGGGCCATTGTCATGTTGGGCCACGGCAGCTACGGTCTGCTCGCTAACGCGATACTCTATCATTATGGCATCACCCTTATGGGCTATACGGAAGGCCACTTTGGGGGCGTAAGGGTACGCTGCCGCCCAGTCTACACAGTCTATAGGCTGGAATTCTACATTATGGGCATCCAGCAATGCCGGCACATCGGCAGCCTTTACTACCGCGGCATCAATTTTCTTTACACTAAGATGTTTCATTTCTTTCAGGGAATTATCCGCACTGAGCGATAAAGTCGCGCATGTACTGCTGTTGGGCATACACTTGGCTGAAGAGCTGCAACTGGTTGCGAGTACGCACCAAATTATGCTCAGGATACTTGATTTTATAATATGTGTCACCATTTATATAGTCTGTAAGGAAACGCACGCACTGCATATAGGGGAACAAGGCCACTGCATAGGGCAGATTCTCACGCTCTACGGGAGTAAGGAATGTAGCCGATTCAAGATAGCCACGGGTGAAGGCCTCGAAGATATCGCGGCAGAATGCCACTTTTGATATATCGGGGGCGTCTTCTGCCACGGCATTGGCACCAGTACGCAGAAAGTCGCCATAGTCTGAGAACACGAAACTGGGCATAACCGTATCCAGGTCAATAACACAGAGCACACGCCCGTTTTCATCAAACATCATGTTGTTAACCTTGGTATCGCAGTGGCAGATACGCTTAGGCAGCGTGCCCTCACGCCCCATCCGCTCGGCTTTACACATCTCGTCGGCATAGGTCTCCAATTCGTCTACTATATCTTGCACTTCGGCCATACGACCCACTGCGTTGGCCTTGACGGCATCGCGCAACTGGCGCATACGAAGTTCCATATTATGAAAGTCAGGTATGGTCTCTCCCAGTGGTTCTTCAAGGTCTACGAGCATAGCTTCAAACTGGCCGAAAGCTTTGCCTGCATGATAAGAATACTCTGGATTTACAGTCTCGTACGTCATTGCTCGAGGAATAAACACCATCATGCGCCAATAGCGCCCCTCGGCATCGCAGTAATAAGTTTTGCCTCCTGCAACCGGAATAAAACGCAACACCCGCCGTTCTATGTCTTCTGTACCAGCAGCCTCAAGTTTATAGCGAATATGAGCAGTAACAGTTTCTATATTATGCTGGAGCAGTTCTACATTCTGAAACACCGCATTATTGATGCGCTGCAGTACATAATCGGGAGCATTACCCTGAGTAGTCACCTTGTAAGTATCGTTTATCAGTCCGTTGCCCAAAGCAGTCACTTTTGCCACGGGTGCTTCAATTTTAAAATTAGCTACTATAGCTTTCAGTTCGTTTTCGTTCATGGCTTCATGATTTGTAATTTCCACAAAATTACTATTTTATTTCACCCATGCCAAATATTTCTACCACAATCTTTCCTGCCACTTTTGCGCTACTACAAAAAGCAAGTTGGAAGGATATACCATTAGATATCTCCTTCCAACTAATTACAGGGTGGTTCTATAAAAGCCTACAACAACTGCCCTTAGAGTTTTACCACCTTACCCATGAACAGGATAGCACCAGTGGTATTCTCACGGATAGCAAAAATAAAAGGTTTGTTCAATATCAAGCGATGGTTAACATCATCAATGTACTCATCATTCATATTTCCCGAGGCCGAACTTGCCTTTGTGCCGTTTTCATCAACCTTCAATACTACCGACTGTGTTATATTTCCCAATTGAATTTCATTTGGAAAAATCTTATCACAAAGCACTTCTAGTTTTTCCGACATACCTAAAGAAGGAAATAGAGATTCTATGTTAGGCCATTCTGAAGAAATGGTGAAGCGCGGCACGGCCAGTTGATCCCATTTAATTGATATTTTTTCATGCCATCCCCACCAATCGGCATTTGCAGCAATTTCATCCAATTGTTCGGTATTACGAGGCATTACCAACATCATTGTATAGTACCCTTGACCATATGGCAATTCTGCTATTTCCAACTGTTCGTCAGCATAGCCACTGAGCCCTTGATAAGAGAACATTAATTTTATGTGGGATTGCGTTCCGTCATAATTATTAAACAAACTTTCCAGGGTAGCTTGAGGATTAAACGGATAGGCCCATTTCCCATAAAAATTGCATACATTTACGGATACCATTTTAGTATCTCCATGTAATCCCAACGGAACTTGCGATACAAAATCATTGGTTTTTTCTTTTGCCCATGCATTTACCTTCTGCTGCACAGCATTATAATCTTTTCTAAAGTCAACCATATTTACCGAGGCGTCGTAACAACGCTGCAATAAACTCACATAGTCTGCATTGGGTGTACCAAAGTCGTTGTCCAACCATATACTATTAGCCAATGATACCTTTACATAATCATCGTCTTGGGACAATTTTTCCAACAAAGATCGATTTTCTGCATTCAGATAATCGATACTCTCAAATCCCATTGCCTTAACCATTTGTTGACAGATGGCATCTTTTGCCCCATTAGCCAAAAAAGACAAGGTATATTGCATACTCAAAGGAGCTACGCATATATTTTTACCTTCTGCTTCTGGTTGAGAAGACAACACATTAAACAATTTATTGCCAAAAGCATTGCTCACTTTAGAAAACTCTGTTTGCTGTGCCCGCGTCACTACCTGCGGAATAGGCTTGAGGTCTACATTCGGCTGTCCTTCACCTTCATCATTGGTACAGCTGGACATTGACACCAATAATGCCAATATACCATAAGCTAAAAAATTCTTTGTCATAATAGTGGGTTTATTAGTTGTTTTATAAATTAAATGCACAAATACCAAAAAGCTTGCACGCAATTTGCATTTTTTTGAAAAAAATATTTATTCCTATTTTATAAAGTAAATAATTGATATTTTGTTTCTCTAATTTTCTCGTTTAAAATATATTCTGTCGTTGGTATAACCTGCAACCTTATACAAATAATAATATGTATCATCAGCGTCGCTGAGACCTGACCCCACACTAATATTCCATCCAAAATTGCCTTGATACATATAATCTTGTTTAAAGATTACCTGCTCACGCAATATCACTCCGTATCGATCAGGATCATAAAAGGTAGTATCTTCCAAGAATCGCCAAACATCTTCATATACCACAGAGTCGTACTTGCATCCATCTATCAGAAACATATGCTTACCCCCATCAGGATTCGACCCTCCTGCTATCACAGGTTCCTTGCGTCCTTCTACAATTTGCGAAATATTGATATTCGAAGCGTCTACAAACTTACCCTTGACACCATTCTTATTTAGAAAATTTTGTGCGTTTATAGAATAGCCACTAGAAGCATTAGGTCCATAACCAATCTTAACCTGATTACCAACGTATCCCAAAGCAAGAGCTGTCTGGTCAAAATTGATTGATGCGTACTGATTTGTATTATCTGTTAAAGCCAACCCACGGATATTCCATGTAGACATTTTGGAGAATTGCTGAACGTAATTTCCATTATACGTGCCTGTACATTCTCCTGCTTGGGGCATTATAAACGAATACCCCTTTTTATCTTGTAAGAAATACATATATTGGGCTGTAGCCACAGCTACACATCCTACAACGCATCTATCCTGACTATCAGTCGACACCAATGGGCAATATTTATTAAACGGTTCGTACTGATGCCATAACGTTTTTGTTACATGAGGAATATAATGTGATGTACGGCTTACTTCTTCGCGTCCTACATAAATATATTCGCCAGGAACTGGCTGATAAGGTATACGCTTAATGCCTTGTCCACAGGTAGACCAAACCGACAAATTAGGCGATTGTTCATCATATTCATCGGTCTGTGATAAATATTTTATTTGGCCTGCTACATCTTCCACCCAAAAAGCGATACCCTTATTATTCAATATATCAGCAGCTTTCTTGCCTGTCTCAACATTATTTTCAGCCATAACAACAGGCATTCGCTTGTCTGCAGAAAACAATTTCCAACCTTTTGTATAATTGACAAGATACATTATAGTATCTCCATTATACACTACAGGCTCTATATTACGAACAATTGCAGACCTTGCTGCACTTTTGCCGGTTGTAGTCAAGAGTGATTGCATATCAGAAAGAGACACTCTAAAAGTTTTACGCAACGCCTGTCCATTGATTGGTGTAACTTGAAACTTGAATTGCACATTTGATACAAAGGCTTTGGCCGCTTGTATTTTTGCCTCTCTCAAATCTGCCGGAATTTCCAAAGTATTTTCCGTGCTGCACGATGCAATGGTCAATGACGCAACAAAAATCAATACCAACTGTGTAAGTTTCTCCATAATTTTGTAATTAAGTTTTTAAAATGCTCTTATTAGGTTTCTAAGCCTTTTGTTATATAAACTTGGGCAAATACTAATTAGGTAAATTTACGATTATCAATAATTTTGTTTATTTATTGCAAATTTATAAACCCGAATGTAAACACAATTACATTCTTACAAATATTAACTATTATTATATTTATATAGATTATTTTTACATATCAATATACACAGGAAGAATCTATTGAAGAGATAAAGCGCAAGTGAGTCATGGCCGTTCGGCACCCATAGAA
>CAVHVH010000001.1:0-46113 GCA_963639385.1 Oscillospiraceae bacterium | reverse complement strand
CTGAACATTGTGAAGAACGGCAACCGCACAATCAAGATTATGGTAAAATAATAAAACATTAAAAGGGTGGTTCTATAAATTAACTTTGTTAGATTTAAGGACCACCCTAAAAATAAAAAGTATGAAAAAACTAATTTTATTAACTCTTTTGGCGTTGACAGGAGCAGTGGCTCATGCTCAATACATCTATACGCATGTAGAGCAAAACAATGTAGAACTTACCCAGTTGGGAACGGCATGTTACGATGTTAAGGCTAATGTAAATCCTACCGTAGAATTTGTCAATGGCAAGGCAGTGATGACTAATAGCGATTTGACTATTGCTACCCTGCCTATGAGTGACAATGGCCAACTGGTGGTAGAGTTTGAAACTACAAAGTCGAATAGTGAGCTTAACACTGTAGTAAAGACTCCTACAGAGAAAGCGCCTTATGTTACCCTCTATTCACCCTTTCGTTTGGTACTTCTTACTGCCGAGGGTGGAGTCTATGCACCCAGCTATGATGCCGACAAAAATGCGCTTGTCCTCTCAGAAGGCAATAAGATGACCCAGTATCAGACTGTTCTGCCCGAAACTCCGCTTACAATATGCGGTACTACAGAGTCCGTTCGGTTTACTATGTATATGTATTATAATTCACCCTTTACCAAAGAAAGTGCGCTGAGTGGTTCGTCGTTGAAGGTGGCCAAGCCTACCGATGGCAAGGTGTTCACTTATGGCACGGGTAAAAACGGACAGTACAAAGGACAGTTTGGCCTGTTTCTCTATACAGGCGATTATGTGAATCCTGGTGTGGCATACCTAAAGACGGCCATTGCGCAGAAAGCCCCGTGCGTATCTATAATACATGACGGCAACAATGTAACTGGTATCAAGGATATCAATACCGCAGATAATAACCAACGTGTAGGAAAATATGTAGAAAACGGCAGTGTGGTAATACGCAAGGCCGGCAAGAAGTTTAATATTAACGGACAGGAGATACAATAATATGGAAAAGCGTGAATATATAAGTCCCAAGGCACAGGTAATCAATGTAAAACCATGTACTATTCTTGCAGGGTCTGGTAATGAATATATCAAGCCCGAAGAGGATACCGATACCGACGATCAGTTTTAACAGAGGTAATTTATAGAACCGCTTTTACGGGTGGCTCTATAGTATTATAACCATACCTAAAAACAAAAAGAAATGACTATAAAGAAAATAATGCTCTCTCTCATAGCCCTTGTGGCTGCGGTGAGCGCACATGCACAAGTAATAGATGTATATGTAAACGGGAAATTAGATGCTACCTATTATAACTGTGCTTCGAAAAGAAACAAAGTAGTATTCAAAGGCAATAACACCGAAGGTGCCACTGCTACCGATAATTGTGAGCAAGTAGAGATATATGAGAACGGCACGCTGATAAAAACCTACAACAATACAACAGACAATGTATGCAAGGTAGTGTTCCGCGAGCGTGACTATGTAGAGATTGGCGGTGTAAAATGGGCCACAATGAACGTAGGTGCCACCTCTGTGTCAGACAGTAAGGCTACTTCTTACGGCGACTTTTACGCATGGGGTGAAATAGAACCTTATTATGATTCGCTTACCTACGATGGCACCAACTTGGTAGCCAGTTTTGGTGCAAAAACAAAAGAAAAAACATATATCAAAGGTACCAAGACAGGCTACAATTGGAGCAACTATTGTGGCAGTGAAGAAGCTACAGAGTGGGACCCTGTTCCTTATGATACTTCTAATAAAACACTAACAGCTGCCCATGATGCTGCAACCTACGAGTGGGGGGGTAATTGGCGTATGCCTACAAATGCCGAGTACCAAAAGTTGCGATACGCATGTACCAATTCAGAATATAGTAAAGACATTATAATGGATTCCGTTAAAAACGGAACAATTACTTATGGCTGGATTTATAAAATATCGGCTGGCGAAACGGTAGATGATGTAACTTACAATGTTTCTGGGGTGTTGTTTGTAGACAGAAATGACATCACAAAGCGATTGTTTTTTCCTTGTACCTGCTGGTTTTATGGTGCTAATAAATATACAGTAGATGTATTTCGTTGCTGGATTTCTACTTATAGCTCAGCAAAGAATGCTTATACCTTTGGAATACTTCCAAGAGTCGATAATAGATACTTTTCTGTAACTCAAAATTTAATGACAAATCGTAATTTTGGGCTTCCTATCCGCCCTGTATATAGGTATTAAATAGGCGGAATTATTGTAGGATAAATATAAGAGGGCAAAGGTATCTAAAAAGGAGATACTTTTGCCCTAATTTATTGAAGCTGCAAAAAAAAATAAGCCACTGCACGTAAGTGCTTGCAATCAGCACCCTCAGTGAATCATAAATTATTCTTGTTTGTTTGGCTTAGTGGGGTAAAAAGAATAATTTTGCAGTTAGAAACGAGGCTTCACCTATATGCAACAACAGTCTTATAAACATATACTCAAGTACACCAGCGTATTCGGAACCGTGCAGGGACTTAATGTGCTGGTTGGTCTTGTACGCAATAAGCTGGTGGCCGTAATACTCGGTCCGGGCGGAATGGGACTATTGTCGCTCTTCAATTCAACCATACGCTTGGTAAGCGACTCTACCAATATGGGTATTCCTACGAGTGGAGTAAAAACCATTGCCGATGTCTACGAGCAGGGAGATGGTAGAGCTGTGGCCGATAGCGTATGTCTTATACGGTCGTGGAGCGTAGTGATGGCCCTATTGGGTATGGTGGTATGTGCTGTAGCCGCCCCGCTAATAGACAGTTTCTCCTTTAGTTGGGGAACCCACACCCTGCATTACCTGTTGCTTGCCCCTACAGTGGGCGTAATGGCCATCACTGGCGGCGAGATGGCCGTGCTCAAGGCCGTAAGACAGTTGGGCGCACTGGCCCGGATTTCGGTGTACAATGTGTTTGCCGTATTGGTAGTTACCGTTCCCCTTTATTATGTATTCGGCGAATCGGCCATAGTACCTTCGCTCTTCCTTGCCGCCGTAATCCAGGCTTTGTTAACCCTTGGTCGCTCTTACCGTCTTTTCCCGTTGAAACTATCTTTCGGCCGCACCTTTCTAAGTAAAGGTAGCGGCATGCTAAAACTGGGACTTGGCTTTGTAGTAGTAGGCATAATGGGTAGCGGTATGGAGTTTGTTGTGCGCTCTGTTCTCAATGTTTGCGGCTCGCTGGAAACCGTAGGACTGTACAATGCAGGCTATATGATGACGATGACTTGCGGCAGCGTAGTATTCTCGGCTATGGAGACCGACTATTATCCGCGTCTTTCATCGGTTAGCTCAACCGGGGCAGAACTCAATGCCTGTGTAAACCGTCAGATAGAAGTGTCGCTACTCGTTATAGCACCCTTGCTGGTAGCTATGATGTTCGGCTTGCCCCTCTTATTGCCCCTGCTTTATAGCGGTAAGTTTGTGGCCGTGATAGGCATGATGCAGTTTACACTTGTTGGTCTCTTTGTACGAGCCGTAAAGCTGCCGGTAGCCTATATTCCTCTTGGACGCGGTGATTCCAGGTCGTATATGATTTTAGAGGCCGCTTACGTATTGATGACGTTGCCCCTGATGTATCTATGCTTTACACAGTGGGGGCTTACCGGTACTGGCGTGGCGCTACTTGTGGCAGCCCTGTTAGATATGGTGCTGCTTATGGTCTACACCCATTGGCGTTACGGCTATAGCGTAGATAGAAGAGTAACCGCCGGAGTAGCCTTGCAGTTGCCGCTGATAATGCTATCTCATGTGTTGGTGACCCGTATTACAGGCATTGCCTATTGGCTATCGGCCGTGGCGTTGGTTGCTGTAAGTTTGGTAGGTTCGTTTTGGCTATTGCGCCGCCGTAACCATCAGGACCATAACCAGGGAGGAAGCCTATGACCACGCAGCCCGTATGTTCGGTTATCGTGGCCGTGTATAATGGTGAGGCATTCTTAGAACAGTGTCTCGATTCGCTTATAGCCCAAACGCTGGATGGGGTAGAGGTGATTGTGGTAGATGACGGTTCTACCGATGCTACTCCACAACTGTTGGCCCAGTATGCAGCCCTATATGCCAATATAAATGTTGTTACCCTTGATAGCAATCACGGACAGGCCTATGCCCGTAATTGCGCCCTTGTACGGGCACAAGGCAAGTATATATGTTATCTCGATGCCGACGACAGGTATGCCTCCGATGCTCTTCAGCAGGCAGTGGATGTATTTGAGCAGTATCCTCAGACCGATTGTGTGCTCTTTGATGTCATCATGTGGCATTCGGCCAACCAGCAATATCCGCAAGCAATGCTGCCGTTTACCGTTATGAGCGGTAGGGAAGCCTTTGAAAAAAGTCTGTCGTGGCAGATACATGGTGTGTATATGGCCCGGCGTAATCTCTATGAACGCTATGCCTACGACGATACTTGCCGAGCCTATAGTGATGACAATACCACACGCTTACATTATTATATTTCGCGTGAGATTAGGTGTTGCCACGGCCGTTACTATTACCGCCAGCATCAAGGTTCGGTAACCCATCGGGCCGATATTCGTCACTTTGATTATCTGCGTGCCAATGAGAGCATGCGGCGCCAGCTGATACAGTTGGGTGTAGACACTAATGTTTTGCAGATGTATGAGAACCAGCGGTGGTTGGTGTTGATAGACTGTTATCGTTTCTACTATATCCACCGCCGTCAACTGCAGCCCCAGGCATGCCGTGAGGCGCTGACAGAGATGCACCGGATATGGAGTTCAATAGATGTTGGTGCACTTACGGTACGTAACCGATGTAAATTGGGGTATATGCCCCTGCGCCCCGTATGGGCACTCTTCTGTATTCAAGAAGAAATTTATTTTACACTGAAGCGGTGGTTGCACCGCCTTTGATATTATGCTCTATGCAATAGCATCGCATTGATTTTTATAGAACCGCCCTTAGATGTAGAAGACGTCTTCTACTATGCTTTTTTACAGAGGAAAATAACACTATTTCTTCGTCCTTTCGTATATTGTTTATGATGACAGTTCTTTTTGTAACATAAATTGTCTTATTTGGTGAAAGAAACGTTAATAAGTCCCAAAAATCTATCTTTGTAATTGGTGTTGTTAATTATTAATTGTTATCTTTGCACCTAGAAGATGACGCTAGTTATAGTCGTTATATTACTAATTGCCTATGTGCTGATTGCCACGGAACTCCTGACAAAAGTCAATAAGGCCGCAGTTGCTGTTTTTGCAGGAACGGTGGGTTGGATTTTGTACATTTGTTACGGCACAGACTACGTAATGAGCCAGCATCCTACCGACTATTTAGGCTTCTTGAACGGAGCTGTACCCACCAGTACGGTTGTCAAGGAGTATATAGCTCAAAATGTATTCTTAAAGTATGTAGGACGTGCAGCAGAGATAGTGCTCTTCTTGCTGGCCACGATGACTATAGTAGAAATACTGCACAACAACGGTTGCTTTGATTTTCTTTCTCAATTGCTGAAGACTCGCCGTTGTCGCCATCTGCTTTGGGCATTGTCCATAACCACCTTTATTCTTTCAGCCAATCTTGATAACCTTACCACTACCGTAATGATGCTTATCCTTATGCGCGGGGTGGTATCGCAGTTGCGTATAAGACTCTATTTGGGGGCAGCTATTGTACTGGCGGCCAATTGTGGCGGTGCGCTCACTGTGATTGGTGACCCTACGGGACTTTATCTGTGGAACACTGGTCGCGTAACTCCTACGGCTTATTCAATGGCTATGGCCTTACCCTGTCTTGTGGCCTGGTTGCTGCCCACATGGTGGATAGGCAGAAGTCTGCCCGAAAAGACCAATACAGAGTGGGTTACAATGCCTTACCGGGGCGATGATACACGTCTAAACGTATGGCAACGCCTGCTTATGCTTGTAGTGGGTATTGGTGGGCTGTGGTTTATTCCCACTTTTCATAGCATTACCAAACTGAGTCCATTTCTTGGAGCCTTCTGCGTGTTGGCCATATTGTGGGTGGTCAACGAGATATTCAACCGTAAGTTGATGAATGTTGACGAGATGACACGTAGGCGCATACCCCGCGTATTGCAGTACGGTGTAATCCAGATGATGCTCTATATTATGGGTATAATGCTGGCTGTGGGCGTAGTTCAAGAAACGGGAGCCGTAAAATGGTTTGTCGAACAGATAAGCAGTCATAACGTAGCCCCGTGGATGACAGGTACACTGGCTGTGGCCGTAAGCTCGGTACTCGACAGTTTTACCTCGGCACTGTCGTTCTTTGCCATGGGTAGTGGTTGTGCTACTAATGACCCGTACTGGACTATGGCAGCCTATGCGGCCGCTGTGGGCGGAAACATATTGTGCATAGGTTCGCTTAGTGGCGTGGCCTTTGTCAAATCAGAACATGTAAAGATAGGATGGTACTTTGCCCATGTAGGATGGAAAGCGCTGGTTGGTGCAGCCATTGGGTTGGTAATTATGATATTGATATAAATAGAAACAAAAATACAAATATAGAATATGGCAAAAATTCAAACAATCGGAATCCTTACCTCTGGAGGCGATGCCCCCGGAATGAACGCAGCTATCAGAGCAGTAACCCGCTCGGGTATCTGCAACGGATTCAAGATCAAAGGCATCTATCGTGGTTACGATGGTCTTATCAATGGTGAAGTGGCTGACTTTACAACCGAGAACGTAAGTGGTATCATCATGTCGGGTGGTACAATACTGAAGACAGCACGCTCAAAGGAGTTTATGACTCCCGAGGGTAAGCAGAAAGCTTATGAAACTATGAAAAACCAAGGCATAGACGCACTGGTGGTTATAGGTGGTAATGGTTCGCTCACTGGTGCCATGCAGTTTGCCCAAGCTTACGATGTATGCTGTATAGGTTTGCCCGGAACTATAGACAACGACCTCTATGGTACCGATTCTACTATAGGCTACGACACCACTATGAATACCATAGTAGAGTGTGTAGACCGTATACGCGACACGGCGCAGAGCCACGAGCGTATCTTCTTTGTAGAAGTAATGGGGCGCGATGCTGGATTCCTGGCCCAGAACAGTGCTATTGCCTCGGGAGCAGAGGCCGCCATTATTCCCGAAGACTCTACCGATGTAGACCAGTTGGCCCTGTTTATGCAGCGCGGTATCCGTAAGTCAAAGCGTTCGTGTATAGTCATCGTGTCAGAAAGTCCCAAGTGTGGAGCCCTGTATTATGCCGAGCGTGTGCGCAAGGAATTCCCCGAATACGATGTGCGAGTGTCTATACTTGGCCACTTGCAGCGTGGCGGTCGCCCATCGGCTCACGACCGTATATTGGCTTCGCGTACAGGTGTGGGTGCAATCCAGGCCATTATGCAGGGTCAGCGCAACGTGATGGTAGGTGTGCGCAACAACGAGATAGTATATGTGCCCCTGTCAGAAGCTATACGTTCAGATAAGCCATTTGACAAATCGCTGATAAAGGTGCTCGACGAACTGAGCATATAATATAAATGTAGAACAATTATATAAAAATAAGATTATGTCACAGATAAATGGACGCATCTCGCAGATTATCGGCCCGGTTATCGACGTATACTTTGATACCAAGGGCGAAGACGCTGAGAAGGTGTTACCTAAGATTTACGAGGCGCTTTTGGTAAAGCGTCCCAATGGTGAGAATCTCGTTATCGAGGTTCAACAGCACATAGGTGAAGATACCGTGCGCTGTGTGGCAATGGACAATACCGATGGTTTACAACGCGGTTTGGACGTAGTGGCTACCGGAAGTCCTATCACTATGCCTGCTGGTGACCAGATTAAAGGTCGTATGATGAACGTTATAGGTCAGCCTATCGATGGTATGGAACGCCTTGATATGACGGGCGCTTATCCTATCCACCGCGAAGCTCCTAAATTTGAAGAATTGTCAACTCATAAAGAGATGTTGGCTACTGGTATTAAAGTGATAGACTTGTTGGAACCCTATATGAAAGGTGGAAAGATTGGTCTTTTTGGCGGTGCCGGTGTAGGTAAGACTGTGCTTATCATGGAACTTATCAACAACATTGCCAAAGGTCACAATGGTTATTCGGTGTTTGCCGGAGTAGGAGAGCGTACACGTGAGGGTAACGATCTGCTGCGCGATATGCTTGAGAGCGGTGTAATAAAGTATGGTGAAGCCTTTACCAAAGCTATGGAAGAAGGTAAGTGGGATCTGTCGCTGGTAGACAAAGAAGAACTGGCTAAGAGTCAGGCAACATTGGTGTACGGACAGATGAACGAGCCACCAGGGGCACGTGCATCGGTAGCCCTGTCGGGTCTTACCGTGGCTGAAGAGTTCCGTGACCACGGAGGCAAAAACGGAGAGGCTGCCGATATTATGCTCTTTATTGACAATATCTTCCGTTTCACTCAGGCAGGTTCAGAGGTGTCGGCTCTGTTGGGCCGTATGCCTTCGGCTGTAGGTTACCAACCTACACTGGCCAGCGAAATGGGTGCCATGCAAGAGCGTATTACCTCTACCAAGAATGGTTCTATTACGTCTGTTCAGGCCGTGTATGTGCCTGCCGACGACTTGACCGACCCTGCACCGGCAACCACATTCTCGCACCTCGATGCCACTACAGAATTGTCGCGAAAGATAGCCGAGTTAGGTATCTATCCCGCAGTAGATCCGCTGGGAAGTACTTCGCGTATTCTTGATCCGCTGATTGTAGGTAAGGAGCATTACGAGTGTGCTCAGCGCGTAAAGCAGTTGCTGCAGCGGTATAATGAACTGCAAGACATCATTGCCATTTTGGGTATGGATGAACTCTCTGACGAAGACAAACTTACCGTGAACCGTGCACGCCGTGTACAACGCTTCCTCTCTCAGCCGTTTGCCGTGGCAGAGCAGTTTACCGGACTGCCTGGTGTGATGGTACCAATAGAAGAGACCATTAAGGGCTTCAATGCCATTCTCAATGGCGAGGTAGACGACCTTCCCGAACAGGCATTCCTTAATGTGGGAACCATTGAAGATGCCAAGGAAAAGGCCAAGAAACTGTTGGCTGCGGCCAAGGCATAAGACAAACTTTCAACGAGTATCTATATGCTTACACTTAAGGTAATTTCTCCTGAAAAAGTGATTTACACTGGCGAGGTAGAGAGCGTGATAGTGCCCGGAACCCTCGGCGAATTCGAGATATTGGTGGGCCACGCCCCCCTTATCTCCTCGCTTGAGAAAGGCGTAGTAACCTATCTGCCTAAAGGTGGTGAAAAAACTCAGCTTGACATCATGGGCGGTTTTGTTGAAGTTCAGAAGAATGAAATCAGCCTGTGTGTGGAGATGTGAAAGTAACTACAGAACACTATGGAAAGTAATAAAAACAAGATAGGCAATATCTACTGGACGTATCTGCGACAGGGAATGACCATGTTGGGCGTTTTGTTCTTCGCGGCATTGCTTGTGGCTATACGATATCCGGCAGTTGTTCTTCCGCTGATAGTCAGCGCCGTTTATTCGCTCTTTGTAGAGATAGCGGCTATAACGGCTTGGCGCAAAGTGGCAGAAAACAGTCCGGAGAGCATGCCAACTCTGCTTATGGCCATATCGGGTGGTCGGTTTATGCTGGCTCTTGTGATAATGTTTGTCTATTTTATGCTTGCCGGGAAAACAGGCAGAGGCGATATGCTTACCTTTGTTGTTGTCTTCGCAGTGTTCTATCTTAGCACAATACTCCACCATACGTTGTTCTTTACGCATAAGAACAAGAAAGATGCGCAAAAGAACCAATAGAAGATATTTATTAAATGATGAATATGAAATCAATAAGAAAAATCATTCTTCTGCTGGCGCTGGTTATGCTTCCGATGGCAGCTTTGGCCAATGATAGCGGTAAGGAAGATAAGCTGGATATACCCGAGATAGTGCTGGAGCACCTTTCTGATGCCTACGAATGGCATATAGCCAGCTACAATGGGCACTCGTTCAGTATTCCGCTTCCTATCATAGTAAGGAGCAGCAGTACGGGACAGTGGTATGTAGGCACAGCCAAAGGGTTGCCTTCGCCATTCTTCTTTGACGCTACGCACCATGGAAAAATATATGAGAAGATGGCCGACGGAACCACCGAGCGCCCATTAGACCTAAGCATTACCAAGGTGGTGCTGCAGATATGGATAGCAGTAGCCATATTGATAGTAATTTTTACCTGTTGCGCACGTTGGTATCGCCGTCACGACACATTAAGCGAGGCTCCCAAGGGCTTTGTTGGAGCAATGGAACTTATCGTAATGACCATTCACGATGATGTGGTTAAATCGTCGATAGGCGAGGCCCAGTATAAGCGGTTCGCCCCTTATCTGCTTACGGTATTCTTCTTTATCCTCACCTGTAATTTGGTAGGACTTGTACCCTTCTTCCCCGGTGGTGCCAATATTACGGGTAATATCAATATAACCCTGTTCTTGGCAGTGTGTACGATGTTGGCCATTAATCTCTTTGGCAACAAAGAATACTGGAAAGACATATTGTGGCCTAATGTACCTATGTTCTTGAAGGTAATTCCGCTGATGCCCATTATCGAGATTTTCGGCGTATTCACCAAGCCGTTTGCCCTAATGATTCGTCTCTTTGCCAACATGATGGCCGGTCATGCGGTGATACTCAGTTTTACCTGCGTGATATTCTTAGGATGGTCAATGGGCGTTAACTTCGGAGTAGGTCTAAACCTGTTCAGCGTAATAATGCTATTGTTCATGAACTGTCTTGAACTTTTGGTGGCTTTTGTACAGGCCTATGTGTTCACTCTGTTGAGCGCTGTATTTATAGGGTTGGCCCATAAGGAAGAAGCGGCTGAGTAGACTATATATTATATGAGAAAACAAAAATATTAATAATTAAAATTTAACAACAAATAAACATTACAACTATGATTATTTCAACTTTATTGGCTGCCGAAGGTCTGGCTAAGCTGGGCTGCGGCATTGGTGCAGGTATTGCAGTTATCGGTGCAGGTATTGGTATTGGTAAGATTGGCGGCCAGGCCATGGACGCTATCGCCCGTCAGCCTGAGGCTTCAGGTAAGATTATGACCAACATGATTCTTACTGCGGCTTTTGTTGAGGGTTGTGCCCTTTTTGCTATCGCAGCCTGTGCGTTTCTTATCTAATAAAAGAAAGGACAAAGTATAATGAATTTGCCATCAATACTGACGCCTGATTTAGGACTTCTGTTCTGGATGGCACTGGCGTTTCTGGTGGTGCTCGTGTTCATTGCCAAATATGCGCTACCGGCGATAGTTGGTTCGGTTGAAAACCGGAAAAACTTTATCGACGATAGTCTGCGCAAGGCCCACGAAGCCACAGAACGCTTGGAAAATGTCAGACAAGAAGGCGATGCCATCTTGCAGGGTGCCCGTGAAAAGCAGGCACAGATTATGCAAGAGGCTGGCGCTGCCCGTGATGCCATAGTAGAGAAAGCACAGGGACAAGCCCGTGAAGAGGGTGCCCGACTTCTCTCAGAGGCTCGCCAGCAGATAGACAGCGAACGCCAAGGGGCTGCTCGCGAAATACGTAACCAGGTGGCCGAGTTATCTGTAAAGATAGCCGAAAAACTGTTGCGTGAGCAATTGTCTGACAAAGCCAAACAGATGGAACTGATAGACCGCCTGTTGGATGATATTCCTCAAGACAAAGTAAAACAACAATAAGGCTATGGATTTAGGAGTGATATCAGTAAGATATGCCCGTGCCCTCCTCAAGAGCGCTACGGCGATGAAGGTAGAGGATAGCGTATGCAAAGACATGATGTGTATTGGGCGTAGCTATCTCGAGGTACCTCAGCTTCGTACGGCCATTGCCAACCCTATGCTTCAGTCAGACAAGAAGGAAGTGCTCTTGGTAACGGCTGCCGGTTCACAACCGGCCGAACTTACCCGGCGTTTTCTCAAACTTGTGCTGAAAGAGGGTCGTGCCAATGCCCTGCAGTTCATGGCTGCATCGTATGTTACACTTTATCGTGAGCAGAAGAATATCACCTGTGGCAGGCTTATTACCGCTACTGCCGTTACTCCAGCTATTGAGGAGAAAATGCGGAAGATGGTGGAAGGAAAAACTCATGGAACTGTAGAATTCAATACAGAGACCGATCCTGACATTATAGGCGGGTTCATATTGGAATATGATACCTACCGGATGGATGCCAGTGTGAAGACCGGACTCAGGAAGATTCTTGCAGAGTTAAAGTAAATCAAATCAACTAACTGTCTAATCCCGGTTCTTAAGCCGGTAGACAGCTTATTAAAACAAATCAACATGTCAGATAAAATAAAACCAAGTGAGGTGTCCGAGGTTCTGCTCCGCCAACTCAACGAGGTTACCAGCAGCCAACAGTTCGACGAGGTGGGTACGGTGCTCACCGTAGGCGATGGCGTGGCTCGTATCTATGGTCTGCGCAATGCTGAGGCCAACGAGTTGCTGGAGTTCGAAAACGGTACAATGGCTATCGTTATGAACCTCGAAGAGGATAATGTAGGATGCGTGCTTCTCGGTTCTACCGCAGGTATCAAGGAAGGACAGACCGTAAAGCGTACCCACCGTATTGCGTCGATCCGTGTCAATGATAATTTCCTTGGGCGTGTCGTCAATCCTCTTGGCGAACCTATCGACGGTATGGGAGACATAGACCTTACCGAATCGTTTGAGATGCCGCTCGACCGCAAAGCACCTGGCGTTATCTATCGCCAGCCGGTAAAGGAACCATTGCAGACAGGTCTTAAGGCTGTAGACTCGATGATACCTATCGGCCGCGGACAACGCGAGCTTATCATCGGTGACCGTCAGACTGGAAAGACAGCTATTGCCGTTGATACCATTATCAACCAACGTAGTTTCTATGAGGCAGGACAGCCCGTGTATTGTATCTATGTAGCCATAGGCCAAAAAGCCTCTACTGTTGCTGCATTGGTACAGAACCTTAAGGAACGTGGAGCTCTGCCTTACACTATTATCGTGAGTGCTACCGCTGCCGATCCTGCTGCTATGCAGTATTATGCTCCGTTTGCCGGAGCCGCCATTGGTGAGTATTTCCGTGACCGCGGTTACTCGGCTTTGGTAGTTTACGACGATTTGTCAAAGCAGGCCGTAGCTTATCGTGAAGTTTCGCTTATTCTGCGCCGTCCTTCAGGTCGCGAGGCTTATCCCGGCGATGTGTTCTACTTGCACTCTCGTCTGCTTGAGCGTGCTGCCCGTATCAACAACCAACAAGATGTGGCCGAAAAGATGAACGACCTACCCGAGTGTATGAAGGGACATGTGCGTGGTGGCGGTTCGCTTACAGCGTTACCTATCATCGAGACTCAGGCCGGTGACGTTTCAGCCTATATTCCTACCAATGTGATTTCTATCACCGATGGTCAGATATATCTTGAGACCGACCTCTTCAACCAAGGCTTCCGTCCAGCTATCAACGTAGGTATCTCGGTATCTCGTGTGGGTGGTTCGGCACAGATAAAGAGTATGAAGAAGGTAGCCGGAACACTGAAGATAGATATGGCTCAGTATCGTGAGCTTGAGGCATTCTCCAAATTCTCAAGTGATATGGATCCTGTAACAGCTATGACTATCGACCGTGGTCGTAAGAATAATCAGCTGCTTATCCAACCTCAGTATTCGCCTATGCCTGTAGGTGAGCAGATAGCCATACTTTATTGTGGCGTGCATGGCCTTCTTCACGATGTACCTGTAGATAAGGTGCGCGAGTGCCAAGACCAATATCTGGATCAGTTGCGTTCGCAGCATCAAGATGTGATAGACACTCTTGCCAGTGGAAAAATAGACGATACCGTTACACAGACCCTTGAAGAAGTGATGGCGGGCGTCGCCTCGTTGTATAAAGCATAACGGCTTATGGCTTCACTTAAAGAAATCAAGACCCGCATAGCCAGTGTCAATAGCACCCGTAAGATTACGAGTGCTATGAAGATGGTGGCTTCGTCTAAACTTCACCATGCCCAGCTGGCCATACAGAATATGCTCCCCTACGAAACTCTGTTGGAGCATATCCTTAAGTCGTTTCTCGTCTCAACACCCGATGTAACAAGCCTTTTCGAGCCGAAACGTCGCGAAATAAAACGAGTGGCGCTCGTGGTTTATTCGAGCAACAGTTCCCTTTGCGGAGGCTTCAATGCCAACGTGCTGAAGATGATGGAACAGATAGTGGCCGAATACAATGGGCAGGGTGTTACAGACGTGGTGGTCTATCCCATAGGCCGTAAAGTGGCTGAGCGGGTGCAGAAGAAAGGATGGCCGTCGGCTGGTGATTTTACCGTCCTTGCTGACAAGCCCAATGCTCACGATTGCGCATTGATATCTCAAGAACTTATACGCAAGTATATGGCTCACGAGATAGATAAGGTAGAACTGGTCTATCATCATTTCAAGAGTGCTGGCTCGCAGATTCTTACCCGTCGTACTTTCTTGCCTATCGATCTATCGACAGAGAAGATAGGTGTGATGAACGACCGCGACCTTACTTCCAATGTGGCTACGGCCAAGGCGCAAGAATATCTGCGCCAGCGCGACCGCCAGCGCCAGCATGTGGCTACCGAGGCTAAGCCTCTAAACGATAACTTCCTGGTAGAACCAAATTTGGAGTATGTGCTCAAGGCCTTGGTGCCCAAGCTGCTTAATCTTATGATCTATACAGCTCTGCTTGATAGTATAGCATCCGAGCATGCTGCCCGTATGGTGGCTATGCAGACGGCTACCGACAATGCCGATGAGTTGTTGCGCCAGCTTAACTTGCAGTTCAACAAGAGTCGACAGGCTGCTATTACCAACGAATTGCTTGATATCGTGGGAGGATCGACTAACAACTGACGATTTCCCTAAAGATAGTATACCTTTAGAGCGCAAGGTGCTTCTTTTTAATGAGAATGCCTTGCGCTTATTGTTTTATAGAACCACTCTTGTGGGGGTGTGGAATTATTATTTGATGCAATATGGCTTTGTTATGATATATTTTTCCTAACTTTGCCTTATGGAGCAACTAACATCATTGTACCGGCAGTGGCACGGCGCTGCCCCAACCCGGATAAAACGGCTGGCTGGTGCGGGCAGTAACCGCGCTTATTACCGTTTGGCCGATGCCGACGGAAATACCGTTATAGGCGTAGTAGGAACCAGCCGCGATGAGAACCATGCTTTTATTTCACTTACGCGCCATTTCTGCAGTCGCCAGTTGCCAGTTCCTGCTGTTCTTGCAGTGAGCGATGACGAACTACGCTATCTGCAGACCGACCTTGGCAATACTTCACTCTTCGATGCTCTGCGTGGAGGCCGAGAAGCTGGTGGGCGCTATAACCAGGCTGAACGTGATCTGCTTGTGCGTACAATTCGTGAACTGCCTAATATACAGTTGAGAGGTGCACGCGGACTGGATTGGTCGGTGTGCTATCCTCAGCCCGAATTCAATGAAGAAGGGGTGCTCTTCGACCTTAATTATTTCAAGTATTGTTTTCTTAAGGCTACCGACCTTGACTTTCACGAACTCAAGCTCGAAGCTTGCTTCCGAATGTTCGCCCGCGACCTTACCTCAGAGTCCTCAGATAGTTTTCTTTATCGCGATTTTCAAGCTCGCAATGTAATGCTCGATGCTAATGGTAATCCCCATTTTATTGATTACCAGGGTGGAAGGCGCGGTCCTTATTACTACGACCTCGCTTCATTTCTATGGCAGGCCTCGGCACGCTATCCAGCCAAATTGCGCCGCGAACTAATTTACGAATATTATCAATCTTTAAGTCAGTATACCGAGGTTCCGTCTGTACGGCATTTCTCAGAGCGCTTGGCTCTGTTTGTACTTTTCCGCACCCTGCAGGTGCTTGGCGCTTATGGGTTCAGAGGATATTTTGAGCGTAAGCGTCACTTTATAGATAGTATACCACCGGCAATAGACAATCTGCGGCAATTGCTGCAGTTACGCCGTCTGTTCCCTTATCCCTATATGATGGATATGCTTGAGCGGCTTACCCGTCTGCCAGCTTTTACACGCATAGAACAACCGGCTGTGAACCGTACCGACGGTTATCGTACAACCTCTGATAATGTATATGTATCAAACCCGCAAGACGGACCGGCTACATTCTCAGCCTATGACGGCAAGGGACCATTAGTAGTGCGTGTATTCAGTTTCTCTTACCGTCGTGGTATTCCTGCAGATGAAAGTGGTAACGGCGGTGGCTATGTTTTTGACTGCCGAAGTACCCATAACCCCGGTCGTTATGAGCCCTATAAGCAACTTACAGGTCTTGATGAGCCAGTTATCCGCTTCCTTGAAGACGATGGAGAGATTCTTACTTTTCTTGATAGCGTATACCGCTTGGCCGATGCCCATGTAGAACGTTATCTGCAACGTGGCTTTACAGACCTTATGTTCTCTTTTGGTTGTACCGGTGGTCAACACCGCAGTGTGTACAGTGCCCAACATCTGGCTCAGCATCTACACGATAAGTATGGTATTGAGGTGCGTATCTGCCACCGCGAACAGGGTATCAACCAGACTCTTGCACGTAGATAGAGCTACCCTCTATATAATTCAAGTAGATACAATAATTAAAAATAGACAAAAATGAGTAAATTTCTAAATGAATTCAAGGAGTTTGCCGTAAAGGGAAACGCCGTTGACATGGCTGTCGGTGTGATCATCGGCGGTGCTTTCGGTAAAATTGTGTCGTCGCTCGTTGACGATATTATCATGCCGCCTATAGGGTGGCTCATAGGGGGTGTAAACTTCTCAGACCTTAAGTTTACCTTGCCCACTATGGATTTGGGTATAGAACAGCTGCAGCCCGCTACAATCAACTATGGCAATTTTATCCAAACTACATTTGACTTTATTATTATTGCGTTGTGTATCTTTATGATGGTAAAAGGTATTAACCATTTGGCACGCAAGAAGGATGAAGAACCAGCCCAGCCAGCCACTCCGCCTGAGCCATCGGTAGAAGAGAAACTGCTTACAGAGATTCGCGATTTGCTTAAACAAAATCAAAAATAGCGTTTGGTTTCAAGCAAGGCCTAAAATAGTAAGAGGGCATAACCACAGTGGTTATGCCCTCTTGCTATTTTAGGGTGAATGGTGTTATTCCCACTCAATAGTCGAAGGTGGTTTTGAGGAGATGTCATAGCATACTCGGTTTACCCCGCGTACCCGGTTTATAATCTCGTTACTTACGCGAGCCATAAAGTCGTAAGGCAGATGCGCCCAGTCAGCCGTCATGGCATCGGTAGATGTAACGGCACGTAGAGCCACTGGGTGTTCGTAGGTGCGCTCATCGCCCATCACGCCTACACTGCGAACGGTGGATAGCAATACGGTGCCTGCCTGCCAGATTTGGTCGTAGAGAGACACTTCTATCTCGCCGTCGGTCATCTGTGCCGGTACTCCTGCGGCCAGCACTTTACGTGCTTCTTCGCCAGAAAGTTTTACTTTGTATTCGCGTAGGCCACGGATATATATGTCGTCGGCATCTTGTAGGATGCGAACTTTTTCGCGGGTTATGTCTCCAAGAATGCGCACGGCCAAACCCGGCCCTGGGAATGGGTGGCGAGTAATAAGATGTTCGGGCATGCCTAACTGTCGACCTACGCGGCGAACTTCGTCTTTGAAGAGCCATTTTAGTGGTTCGCAGAGTTGCAGGTGCATCTCTTTGGGCAGTCCACCTACATTGTGGTGGCTCTTGATAACCTTACCCGTAATATTAAGACTCTCTATGCGGTCAGGGTATATAGTGCCCTGAGCCAGCCATTTGGCGCCTTCTATTTTCTTGGCTTCTGTATTGAAGACCTCTACAAAGTCGCGACCTATTATCTTGCGTTTTTGCTCAGGGTCAGTAACGCCGGCAAGGTCGGCAAAGAACTTGTCGCTTGCGTCTACGCCCACAACGTTGAGTCCCAAACATTTGTAATCGTTCATCACATCGGTAAACTCGTTCTTGCGTAACATGCCGTGGTCTACAAAGATGCAAGTAAGGTTATGACCGATAGCGCGGTGCAATAGCATGGCGGCTACCGATGAGTCTACACCACCAGACAGACCAAGTATAACGCGGTCGTTACCCAATTGCTGTTTCAGTTCTTCTACAGTGGTGTCAACAAATGATGCGGCGCTCCAATCTTGTCTTGACCCGCAGATGTCTACCACAAAATTGCGCAGTAACTGAGTTCCCTGTACCGTGTGGAATACCTCTGGGTGGAACTGTACGGCCCATACTGGTAGCGAGGTTGATGCGTAGGCGGCGTATTTCACATCGGCAGTAGAGGCAATTACTTCAAAGCCGCTGGGGATAGCCGTTATGGTATCGCCGTGGCTCATCCACACTTGCGAACCTGGCTTAAAACCTTTGAAGAGCGCGTTTTTGGTATCTACTGTCTGCAGATGGGCACGGCCGTATTCGCGTGAGTCGGCCTTTTCTACTTTTCCACCAAGAGTATGAGATATAAACTGTGCGCCGTAGCAGATGCCCAGCACAGGAATGCGACCTACAAACTGCCCAAGGTCTACCTTGAAAGCCTCGGGGTCGTGTACCGAGTAGGGCGAACCGCTAAGAATGACGCCTATTACAGAAGGGTCGTCTTTGGGAAACTTGTTGTAAGGCAGTATCTCGCAGAATGTGTCCAATTCGCGTACACGGCGACCTATAAGCTGTGTGGTTTGCGAACCGAAATCGAGAATTACTATCTTTTGTTGCATAGTATTGTGTGTTGTTTTGTTTATAGAGTCTTTATAAAGTCTTCAGCTTGAGCTATAGTTTCCATCTTTCCCACATCCATAAGTTGCAGATCTTGCTTTGGATAGGCGTGAATGTCGCACCGGTCGCAATATTGCAGATAGAAGTCTATAATGCCGAACTCATCGGGCATCTCGTTGAAAAACGGAAAGAGGGTAGGATTGAATACATGGATACCCGAAAAAGCGTAGGGCGTGCATGTGGTCGTGTCCAACTTATTGTAGGGCGAACGTATCTCGTGGGTCTCCACGTTGGTCCACCCCATGAGTCGCAGTTTCTCGTCTGGGTTGAATAGCAGATAGCGCTTGGTCTGCCGCTGGCTTACCAAAAGGGTTGCATCGCCTTTGGCGCTGTTGTAGAAACGGCGCAGATCTACGTTGCTAAGAATGTCTACGTTGTGAATAAGTATAGGTGATGACGGGTCGAAAAAGTGTACTGCGTGTTTGATGCCTCCGCCCGTGTTGAGAAGTTTTCGTTGTTCATCGCTTATTTGTATGTCCAGTCCAAAGTTCTGCTGGGCAGACAGATAATCTGTTATTTGTTCAGCAAAGTGATGAACGTTGACTACAATTCGGTTAAAACCGGCATCCTTGAGTTTTAGGATGATGCGTTTTATAAGCGGGTCGCCTCCCACCTCGACCATAGCTTTAGGCATAGTGTCGGTCAATGGTTTGAGACGGGTGCCCAAACCGGCGGCGAAAATCATAGCTTGCATCATGGTGCAAAGTTACGGTAAAATATATGAATAGAAGAAGAAAACGTAAGTTATTTCCATTGTTATTGCTATGTATTTTACTGCATAGTCTGCATGTGTTGGTTAGTAAACCACTTATAAATAGTAAACCACTTATAAGAAGATATTAGACATAAGAGCCTACTTTTGTAAAGTGGAGTTGTCAGTATTCGTCATGCATGTGTATTGTTGTTGAAAAAGTACGCACAACTTGGCATTTTTTACGATATTTAATACTCGTTCAGACTGCAAGTTCGTGAAATAATTGTACCTTTGCGCTCGTAATAAAAAAGAATTTACATAACCCTTTTAATAAAAGTAAAAGTAAAATGACTAAAATTGGTATTAACGGATTTGGCCGTATCGGTCGTTTCGTATTCCGCGCAGCTCAGACTCGCGATGACATTCAGGTTGTAGGTATCAATGACCTTTGCCCCGTAGACTACTTGGCTTATATGCTGAAGTATGACACAATGCACGGTGCATTCCAGGGCACAATCGAGGCTGATGTTGAGAATAGCCTTCTGATTGTAAACGGTCAGAAGATTCGCGTTACAGCTGAGCGTAACCCCGCTGACTTGAAGTGGAACGAGGTTGAGGCTGAATACGTAGTAGAGTCTACTGGTCTGTTCCTGACTCAGGAGAAGGCTCAGGCTCACATCGAGGCCGGTGCTAAGTACGTTGTTATGTCAGCTCCTTCTAAGGACGCTACTCCAATGTTCGTATGCGGTGTAAACTTCGACAAGTATGTTAAGGGTACTCAGTTCGTATCTAACGCTTCTTGCACCACTAACTGTTTGGCTCCTATCGCCAAGGTTCTGAACGACAAGTTCGGTATCACCGATGGTTTGATGACAACCGTTCACTCTACCACAGCTACACAGAAGACTGTTGATGGTCCTTCTATGAAAGATTGGCGTGGTGGTCGTGCTGCTTCTGGCAACATCATTCCTTCTTCTACAGGTGCTGCTAAGGCTGTAGGTAAGGTTATTCCTGAGCTCAACGGCAAACTGACAGGTATGTCAATGCGTGTTCCTACTCTTGATGTATCAGTAGTTGACCTGACTGTAAACCTGGCTAAGCCTGCTACATACGCTGAGATTTGCGCAGCTATGAAAGAGGCTTCAGAGGGTGAACTGAAGGGCGTACTGGGTTACACTGAAGATGCAGTTGTTTCTTCTGACTTCTTGGGTGACACTCGTACCTCTATCTTCGACGCCAAGGCTGGTATCGCTCTTACCGATACATTCGTTAAGGTTGTATCTTGGTATGATAACGAGATTGGCTACTCTAACAAAGTGCTCGAACTTATCGCTCACATGAAGAAGGTTAACGGCTAATCATAACCGTAAACATAAAGCTAAGGCCGTCCGGAATACCGGGCGGCTTTTTGCTTTTTGGGGCATTAAGGATGATGTATTTTGAAATTAGTTTTTTCTCAAAATAATTCCGAAAGACGGCAAAACGCCTTCCTGCAATAAAGTACGAGTTTTGCGGGGTCATTTTTAGAACAATCTTTATTTATAAAGGAATGAAAAAATATTGGCATATAACGTTTTGTACAATGTTGGTTATGCTAATTTACTCACGTTTTTATGTGATTTTTGCGCGATTTTTATGTTAATTATTATAAAAAGATTTCTTTAAAAATAGAATTTCCATATATTTACAACATCTATTAGACAAAGTTGTTTAACTTCAATCTCTTTAAAAACAATGAAAAAAAATGTTAGTTATGGCATCATGAAAACAAGGATTTTTATGACTGCTTTGTTGCTATTAGCAGTAAGTTTTGCTTTCGGGCAGAATATGGTGAAAGACTATGCTCCGCATACTAAACGTGGTGAATTGCCCCCAGTATGGCTTAAAAACAAGGTTACAGAAGCCCAATACGATTCTTTGGCACGGCTTTCTAAATATTATGCTGTGAATTATGATTATTTCAAGCTGCGAAACCTTACAAAGGATGATATTCGTTTCTATGTAAAGAGGACTGAAGCTGTGCTGAATGAAAAATCTTTAAAAGAACTTGCGATGCATCCCAACGATACTTGTTGTTATGATAGATACAGATATCCCGTGCCAGTGAAACCATTTAAGACTGTTGTGGAGGCAGACGGTTCACGGACAGTTAGGTATATAGTATATTCTGAAATAGATGGTTATGATGCTCATGTGGCGCTTGATGTGAAAATAAGCACTACAGAGAATGGAAATCTTGTGTTCAAGGATATTAAGTTGCTGCCTTATAGCCTTTCTGGGCTAAAGGTAAAATTCGAAGGAAATATACGCTATTTATCTGCGCCTAAAAAAGGTATGTTCTTTGTAGAACAAGGGGAATTTGATAAAGAAGGTAAAACGCCAGATTATCGAATTGGAGGATTGTTAAAAGTGGAAGATGCTATGGGATATATGCATACCGAATTGGTAGAAAAGCACATCTTTCTTACTTTGAAAGAATGACAATGGAATTGGAAATTTAAGAAATTCTCTAATAAGGGGCCGGTAGATGTTTTTTATACATCTTCTGGCCTTTCTCTTCGGTTTGCACTTTATGTCTATTCGCCATGAAGTTAGGCTGCACCTCAAGAATAAAAATAAACAGGTTTATTTTGTATTCTCTTCGGTTTGCACTAACTTTGCAAAGGGATGCGTGTCGGCCAATTATGGCAAAAAGCATGCGAATATAATTTAAAGGTTATGCAGAAAATGATTACCATATTGGGACCTACGGCATCGGGTAAGACTAGCTTGGCTACTGCTCTGGCCGTGCGTATCGGTGCTGAAATTATAAGTGCCGACTCGCGACAGGTGTACCGGGGTATGACAATAGGTACGGGGAAAGACTTGGACGATTATCGGATGGACGGCCATACAATCCCTTACCATCTTATAGATATCTGCGAACCGGGGGCTAAGTACAACCTTTTTCAATATCAGCAAGATTTTCATAAAGCTTACAATGATATCGTGACTCGTGGGGTTGCCCCAATACTCTGCGGAGGTACGGGACTCTATATAGAAAGTGTGCTCAAAGGTTATGCTCTATCTCCAGTACCGCAGAACCCTGCTCTGCGGGAAGAACTGGAGGGTAAAACGCTGGACGAACTAACACAAATACTTGCAGACCTAAAGATTCGCAACCACTCGGCAATGCATAACCATACCGATGTAGATACTGCCCAGCGCGCCATTCGTGCCATAGAGATAGAAAGCTATAATATAGAGCATCCTGCAGAGAACCGTGCGCTACCGCCGGTAGATTCGGTTATAATAGGGGTGAAAATAGACCGCGATGAACGTCGCCGAAAGATTACCACCCGCTTGAGACAACGTCTGGAAGAAGGAATGGTAGACGAGATACGGCAGCTCTTGGCAGAGGGCGTTCAGCCCGAAGACCTAATCTATTACGGGTTGGAATACAAGTATGTTACCGAGTATGTTATAGGTAAAACTACATACGACGAGATGTTTTCTCGCTTGGAAATAGCCATACACCAATTTGCCAAACGGCAGATGACATGGTTTAGAGGTATGGAACGGCGGGGCTTTGTTATACATTGGATAAATGCTCTTGATACAATGGAAGACAAAGTAGAACAGATAATGGCTATTATTGCAGCTAATACTTAGGGGGTAAAAGCCGATAATAAATAAGAAGCTACTATGTGGTGGTATATTTTTAGAACCACCCATTAATATATAATAAAGGTATACAAATGGCAGTCAATGAAAACAAATGGGGGGTTGTATATTGCCCAAAAGCCTCTTTTCGCAGCAACTCGCGATGGAGTGTGATAGAACGGGCTTTGCGCACCCGTCATATAGACTATGATTATGTACACAGTGAGAGTGCGGGCAGTGTAGACCGACTGGTCAAGATGATGGTGAACAACGGCTACCGCACTATAATCATTGTCGGCGGTGACTCGGCGCTGAATGATGCAGTGAACAGTATTATGCAGTTTAGTGCTGAGGTACGTCAGAGTGTGGCTCTCGGCGTGATACCCAATGGAACAATGAATGATTTTGCCCATTACTGGGACATACGAGAAAACGATGTGGAGAAAACCATAGACGGGTTGCAGCAACACCGTATTCGCAAGATAGATGTGGGTAGAATAAACTACCGTAACCGCCATGGTGAAGCCTGTCATCGGTATTTTCTAAACTGTGTGAATGTAGGATTGATAGCTGCCATTATGAATATGCGTAGCAAGACTCGCAAGTTGTTGGGCTCTCGTGCTCTCTCGTTTGTATTCTCTTTCATATTGATGTTGTTTCAACGCTTGGAATACAAGATGCGGGTACGTATCAATGATGATAGGGTAGACCGCAAAGTGATGACCGTATGCGTGGGCAATGCCTTAGGCTATGGCCAGACTCCCAATGCTGTTCCGTATAATGGTATGTTGGATGTGTCTTTGGTTTACCATCCTGAGATGGCTCAGTTGTTTGAAGGTTGGTACCTCTTCTTGCGTGGAAAATTTCTCAATTACCGCAGTATGCACCCCTATCGCACTCGCGAAGTTATGTTTGAAGAGTTTTCCCAGGCACAGGTAAGTGTAGATGGCAGACTCATAGATAGTCCAAAACCTCCTCTTAAGATTAGGGTAGAGCAAGAAGTGATAAACTTTCTTATTCCAGAATAACAACCCTTACACATTTGTGGAAAAACATCTTAAAGGCATGCCTTGTATATCGCATTGGGCATGCCTTTGGCGTATATGTTAGCCCTTGAAATATTATTTTTTCAAATAGTTGTAGAAAAATTTGTGTATCTATTAAGAAAGTAGTATTTTTGAAAAAGCATAGGTGGGTACGTGTTGCCCGTGGCCTAAATAAAACAACTATTAATTAAATCTTGACATAAATTTATGAGTTATCTTAAATTTGAGAAAACTCTTATGACTAACCTCGAAGAGTCGTTGCCTAAGGAGGTGTTACGCACCAACCGCTCAGGAGCCTATTCATGCTCTACTGTGGTACAGTGTAATACTCGGAAGTATCATGGCTTGCTAGTTGTGCCCGTTCCTGGGCTTGATGACGAGAACCATGTACTGCTGTCATCGCTCGATGCTACGGTGATACAGCACGGAGCCGAGTTTAACTTGGGCCTCCACAAGTATCAGGGCAACAACTTTAGTCCAAAGGGTCATAAGTATATCAGAGAATTTGAATGTGATAAAGTGCCTACTACACTTTATCGTGTAGGTGGCGTTATACTGAAACGCGAAGTGGTGTTTCAGCATTACGAAGATCGTATTCTTATCCGCTATACACTAGTGGATGCCCATTCGGCAACTACACTGCGTTTTAGGCCGTTCTTGGCATTCCGTAGTGTACGCCAGTTTACCCACGAGAATCCGGTAGCCTCGCGTGAGTATTCACCAGTAGAGAATGGTATAAAGACTTGTATGTATGCCGGATACCCCGACCTGTACATGCAATTTTCTAAAAAGAACGAGTTTCATTTCGTTCCCGATTGGTACCGTGGCGTAGAATACCCCAAAGAGCAAGAGCGTGGTTATGCTTCGAATGAAGATCTGTATGTACCTGGCTATTTTGAAATGAATATCAAAAAGGGTGAAACGGTAGTCTTTGCAGCATCAGTTTCGCCAAGCAAGACATCGGGACTGAAGAAACTATTTGATGAAGAGGTTGAAGAGCGTACGCCGCGCGACAATTTCTTCCATTGTTTGGTCAATGCAGCACACCAGTTCCATATTCATGAGAAGAATGATGAACGCTATGTGCTTGCAGGCTATCCTTGGTTCAAAAGTCGCGCCCGTGACACGTTTATATCCTTACCCGGTCTTACCCTGTCTATAGAAGAAGACGAGTATTTCGAGTTGGTAATGAAGACGGCTGAAATAGCTCTGCGTGAATTTATGGAAGGTAAGCCCGTTACGAAACATATCTACGAAATAGAACAACCCGACGTGCCTTTTTGGGCCATTTGGGCCATTCAGCAATATGCTAAGGAATGTGGCCATGACAAATGCGTAAAGAAATATGGTGCCTTAGTTCTTGATATCCTTAAATATATAGAAGACGGTGGCCATCCTAACCTTAAACTCCACGATAATGGTCTGCTCTATGCCAAGAGTTCGCACGGCGAAGCCATTACATGGATGAACTCGGTAGCCAATGGTCGTCCGGTAGTACCCCGTACGGGTTATATAGTAGAGTTTAATGCCTTATGGTATAATGCACTATTGTTTGGTGCTTCTCTTCTTGAAGAGGGAAATGCCGTACGCACACATCTGCAGACGGTAGCTGTCAGTACCAAGCAGTCATTCTTAGATACCTTCTTGAATGAATATGGTTACCTATATGATTATGTAGACGGTTATATGGTAGATTGGAGTGTGCGCCCAAATATGATATTCCCCGTAGCGTTCGATTATTCTCCTCTCAATCAGGAGCAGAAGAAGAGCGTTCTCGATATTTGTACCCGTGAACTGCTTACTCCCAAAGGATTGCGCACGCTTTCTCCCAAAAGCGGTGGATATAACCCCATGTATGAAGGAGCACAGTCGCAGCGTGACTATGCGTATCATCAAGGTACAGCGTGGCCATGGCTCGGAGGTTTCTATATGGAGGCTTGTCTGCGCCTATATAAGCGAACCCGCCTAAGTTTCATAGAACGCCAAATGGTAGGTTATGAAGACGAAATGTCGCTTCATTGTATCGGAACTATCCCCGAATTATTTGATGGCAATCCGCCTTTCCGTGGGCGTGGCGCCATTTCGTTTGCCATGAATGTAGCAGAGATACTACGGGCAATGGAGTTGTTGGAAAAATATTCATACAAATAAACAGGAGGACCGCAAATGAAAGTTTTAATGTTTGGTTGGGAGTATCCTCCTCATGTATATGGTGGACTTGCTACCGCCAATTATGGTATATCACAAGGACTGCATGCACAGGGTGATGTAGAAACCATACTCTGTTTGCCCAAACCATGGGGCGATGAAGACCGCAGCGCGGCTAATATCGTGGCAATGAACTGTGTGCCTATTGCTTGGCGCGATGTAGATTATGATTATGTGAAGAATAGAGTAGGGCATGTCATGTCGCCCGAACTCTATTTCCAACTGCGAGACCATATTTACTCCGATTTTAATTACATGAATGTAAACGACCTCGGTGCAATGGAATTTGCAGGAGGCTATCCGTCGAATCTCCATCAAGAGATAAATAATTATTCGGTAATAGCGGGTGTCGTGGCGCGTACCTTTGATTACGATATAATACATGCCCATGACTGGCTTACCTATCCGGCCGGTATTCATGCTAAGAAAATTTCAGGGAAACCATTGTGTATTCATGTACATGCTACCGATTTCGACCGTAGTCGTGGCAAGGTTAACCCTACAGTTTTCTCGATAGAGAAAGATGGTATGGACAATGCTGACTGTATTATGTGTGTGTCTGAACTTACACGGCAGACGGTTATTAACCAGTATCACCAAGATCCGCGCAAGTGTTTTACAGTTCATAATGCCGTTTATCCCTTGCGTCAGGAACTGGCCGATTTGCCCCGTCCCGACCATTCGGGTAAGGAGAAAGTGGTTACTTTCCTTGGACGTATCACCATGCAGAAAGGTCCTGAATATTTTGTTGAGGCAGCCAGTATGGTTTTGCACCGAACACGCAATGTGCGTTTCTGTATGGCAGGTTCGGGCGATATGATGGATCAAATGATTTATCTCGCTGCTGACCGCGGTATAGCCGACCGTTTCCATTTTCCAGGATTTATGCGTGGACAACAGGTCTACGAGTGTCTAAAAGACTCTGACGTATATGTAATGCCTTCGGTGAGCGAACCCTTTGGTATATCGCCATTAGAAGCCATGCAGTGTGGAACTCCCACTATTATCAGTAGGCAGAGTGGATGTGCCGAGATACTCAATAATTGTATTAAGGTAGACTACTGGGATATCCATGCCATGGCCGACGCCATCTATTCTATATGTCATAACGAAAGTCTATTCCATTATCTACAGACCGAAGGAATGAAGGAGGTAGACCAGATAACCTGGGAGAAGGTTGGCGCATGGATCCGTGAACTTTATGAACGCATACTAAAAGGCAATAACCAATAACTAACAACAACGATTATGAAAACAATTTGTCTATATTTCGAGATACACCAGATAACTCATCTTAAGAGATATCGTTTCTTTGATATCGGTACAGACCATTACTATTATGACGACTACGAGAACGAGCGTAGCATTACCGATATTACCGAGCGTAGTTACATGCCAGCGCTCAACGCCATAGCCGAAATGATCAAGGAGAACGGAAAAGCCTTCAAGGTGGCATTCTCTCTTTCTGGTGTAGGCATAGAACAGCTTGAACTGCATGCTCCGCAGGTTTTATCAAAATTACAGGAACTCAATGATACCGGTTGTGTAGAATTCTTGGCAGAACCCTATTCTCATGGTTTGTCTTCGCTTGCCAATGAGGAGAGCTTTATAGCCGACGTGAAGAAGCAGGTAGAGAAAATCAAGGAATACTTTAATCAAACACCGAAGGTGTTGCGCAACTCAGGTCTGATTTATAGTGATGATATAGGTATGCAGGCTGCCAATATGGGATTTAAGGGCATGCTTACCGAAGGTGCTAAGCATGTGTTGGGTTGGAAATCGCCCCACTATATTTATCACTGTGCGCTCAACCCTAATCTGAAACTGTTGCTGCGTGATGTTAATCTGAGCGATGATATTTCACTGCGTTTCAACAACAGTGATTGGGAAGGCTATCCTCTATTTGCCGATAACTACATACGTAAGATAGCAGAAGGACCGGCCGAGGAACAGTTCTATGGCATCTTTATGAACCTATCTGCTATAGGTATAGCCCAGCCATTGTCGAGCAATATCCTGGAGTTTATCAAAGCTCTCCCAGCTTGCGCCAAAGCACAGGGTATAACCTTCTCTACACCATCCGAGGTATGCGGCAAGATGAAATCGGTAGGTCAGTTGGATGTACCTGATACATTGTCGTGGATGGACGAAGAGCGCGATGTTTCTTGCTGGCTGGGTAACCCCATGCAGCGTGAGGCATTCAATAAACTGTATAGCGTGGCCGACCGTGTACGCATAGCTAACGACCCCCGTGTAAATCAAGACTGGGACTATTTGCAGGCTACCAACAACTTCTATTTTATATCGACAAAACCATCTGGTATAGCCGTTGATAGAGGCATTTATGCAAGCGCTTTTGATGCTTTTACCAATTACATGAATATCTTGGGTGACTTTATCAACCGTGTTAACAATCTCTATCCAGAGGATATAGACAATGAAGAGCTTGAATCTCTGCTTACAACCATCCGTAATCAAGGTGATGAGATAGAGCTTAAGGATAAAGAGATAATCCGTTTACAGGCTAAGATAGAAAAAATAGAAGCGGCCAGCGAAAAGCTACGCGAAAAAATAGAAGGAAAAACTGGAAAAAAGGCTGCCTCATCATCTAAAGCCTCTGAAAAAACTAAGGTAGCTAAATCAAAGGCTGTGAAGACTAAGGTTGAGAAAGAAAAATAGCCATTTGTATAGAAATCCCTAATATGGATAAGACGTGCCGGTGCAGGAGATTCTGTATCGGCATGTTTGTTCTATATATAGCCGATAAAACTGGATATTCACAAATTATGTCTTAAGCAAAAATATATTTTGGTAAAATCCAGTAAGATAGCTAAGGGTATATAGAAAACTTTGTGTTAACGGCGCAATTTGTTAAACTACCCTTAATAAGAAGAGGTTGCGTTATTTGCGCAATATATTGGGTATTTCAATAAAATATTTTGAAATTTTCTGTTAAAACATTTGGAGGTTTCATATAATACTCCTATTTTTGCGAATATTATTTTGATTTCAACCGTTTATTATTTTGAAATCACCTTGAGGTTGGCGCATCCTGCACCAACCTCTTTTGGTGTTATTTTGTAATATTTGGGTGGCAATAATAAGATTTTTTATAGTAAATTTGTGTTTTATGTGGAAAAATGCTAACTTTGCAGCACAAATTAACAGTATTTACACAATAAATCAATAAGCCTATAGTCAACATTTACTCAACTGTAAAGAAATAAGAGATGAATGTATCAAGCAAAGTGACTGACGAAGAGTTGGCCATGGCATATGTAAATGGTGACAATAATGCTTTTGATTTGTTGCTTTCACGTAATCAGCAGAAGCTTTATTCTTATATATTGTTTGTAGTACGCGATAGCGAAGTGGCCGAAGACGTGTTTCAAGACACTTTTGTCAAGGTTATTATGAAACTTCGGTCGGGGCGGTATACCGATTGTGGTAAGTTTTCGGCATGGATTATGCGTATTGCACATAATGTGATAATGGATTATTATCGTGACCGCCGTGTAGAGAGCGTGATGACCACGGTAGGTAATGAAGATTTGTCTCAATTAGATACTCACCAGGTGATAGTATCTAATGTGGAAAATCGTTATGTTAATGAGCAAGTATATGCCGATGTGCACCGTATGATGAACCTTTTGCCGGCATCGCAGCGCGAGGTCGTCTTTATGCGGTTTTTTCAGGGTATGTCGTTCAAGGAAATTTCACAGGCAACCAATGTGAGTATAAATACGGCTTTAGGGCGTATGCGTTATGCCGTGCTCAATCTGCGGCGTATGGCCAAGGTTAATGGAATTACCTTGCAGTTAGACTGATTGCTGCTGATTCTTAAGACTTTGTATGGTGGCTCTTGGCTCTTTTGAGCTGAATATGTAGCTACCACTCACCAATACATCGGCACCGGCGTTTATAAGCGCTGATGCCGTTTTTTCGTTAACCCCTCCGTCAACCTCAATCAGTGGTCTGTTTTCTATGTGGTCTATCATCTGCCTTAGTCTGAAAACTTTGTCAATGGCAGAAGTGATGAAAGTCTGTCCAGAGAAGCCAGGGTTGACGCTCATTATCAATACAACATCAATATCGTTTAGTATTTCTTCCGCCATAGCCAGTGGAGTAGCGGGGTTGAGTGCTACTCCAGCCTTCATTCCTGTAGCATGTATTTCCTGAATGGTTCGGTGCAGATGAGTGCAAGCCTCGGCATGTATGGTAAGTAGCGATGCTCCGACATCGGCCATTTGACGAATATAGTTCTCTGGGTGTACAGTCATCATATGTACATCTAAAGGTTTCTTACAAATGGCGTGTACGGCTTTGACAACGGGCATTCCAAAAGAAATGTTGGGTACGAATACTCCGTCCATTATGTCCATGTGTAACCAATCGGCTACACTACTATTAATCATTTCCACCTCTTCGCCGAGCTTTGTAAAGTCAGCAGAAAGCAGAGATGGTGAAATCTTGGTTTCTTTGTTCATTGTGTTTTTATATTCATGGTTCAGATTAGTTCATGCATATATCGTAACTACTGTTATTGGCATGGGTAGAAGGATATAGCCTGGCTATCTGTCTGATAAGTTGTAAAGTTTTTTCAGAGGGTTTTGCCTCTTTGAGAGTAAAATAGTTCATAGGCATATTGTATTTACATGATAATAACGTAGATTTGTCTGTTTTATTACATTTATATAGACAAAATCTTTTGCATTATATGGCGTAAAGTATGCCTTGGGATGGATGATATGATGCTCGGCAGATAGTAGAGGCAGAGGCTTACTTACAGAAAGTAAGACAAGTCCATTCGCCGTTGGTCTTTTGTCCAGTCTTTATAAGCCCAAGCAATTTGGCCTTTTGGTTTATAATGTCTGTATCGCTTTGGTAAAATCCACTCATTATAAGAGAGCCGCCTGGGTTCATTTTACTAACAAACACGGGCATATCGGCCAACAGAATATTGCGGTTGATGTTGGCCATAATTACATCAAACATCCCCGATATATTTTCCACTATAGAGGCATCTCCCAGTTTTACGTCTATTTCAACATTGTTGAGCAAGGCATTGTGTCTACTGTTTTCCACGCTCCATTCGTCAATGTCGTAACCTGTACAACGGCGAGCTCCACTTTTGGCGGCGGCTATCGAGAGAATACCGGTGCCGCAGCCGCAGTCGAGCACGCTCTTTCCCTGAAGGTCTGTTTCCAGTAGCGAGGCTATTACCATTTGGGTAGTTTCATGGGTGCCGGTTCCAAAGGCTTGGCGCGCATCTATGCCTATAACGATAGTCTCTGAGGTGTGTGGCGGAACTTGGCTCTTGGCATCGTATACTATAATACGGTTGTCTATATTTATGGGCTCGAAACCTATTGCCTCCCATGTGGCGTTCCAGTCTTGGTCTTCCACCTTATTTATAATATAGGTAATGTCTATGCCTTCTATGGGGAATTTGTCTATACCATTGTCTAACAGTTGTCTATCCAGTAATTGCTCCTGAACGTATCCATCGATGCCGTTCGGTGTGTCTTCAAATGTTTCGAATCCAGCCTCTCCTGCTACGTAGGCCAGCAGATCGCGGGCTGTTTGCAGAGTGTCTTCGGGACATGTTATTTTGAAATGGGCTGCCAAATACTTCATAATGTATAAAACATGTTTAATTGCGGTGCAAATTTATAAATTAATAGGGAAAAACCTATCATGGTTTAGGGTTTTTCCTTAATTTTGCAATGCTATTGATGCTAATTTTGCACAATAAGAAAAGTATATAATAAAAGTAGTAAGAATATGAAACAGTTGTTTATGTTTGCAGTGTTGTTTTCTGCTATGTCCCTATCGGTCATGGCTCAAGACGACCTCTATTTCAGTCCGAAGAAGAAAGCTCAGACTTCAACTGATTCGCAGCAGCCAGCCTATTATGTGGGCAGCAACCGCGATGTAGATGAGTATAACCGCCGTGGTAAGTATTGGAGTCATACCCAAAAGATAGGCTCCGATGAGCAAGGCAATGACATCATCCAGTTCCAACAAGGCAATGGTGTCTATCCCGATTCGGTGTATATAGATACCACCTTTGTGAGTAAGTACAGTGCCAACGTATCTGACGATGATTTTGCCTATAGCCGTCGTATGAGCCGTTGGGACGGATATTACGACCCATGGTTCTACAACTATGCCTTCTCTCCCTATTATTGGCGTTCGGCATGGTACGACCCTTGGTATTATGGTGGATTTTATGATCCTTGGTATGCCGGTTACTATGGCTATTATGGATGGTATGGTCCGTATGCTTATGCCGGATGGCGTTGGCCCGGTTATTATGGTGGATGGTATTGGCCCGGTTATTGGGGTGGTGCGTATATAACCCATTACAGTGGCCGCGGTGGATATGCTGGTTATCGCTCGTGGAGCGGTCCGCGTCCATCTACAGGTCGTGGCGTAACTTACAATGGAACCCGCAGCTTTGGTAATCGTAACAACCAGTCTACTGCTAACCGCACTTTTGGTAACCGTAATAATAACAATACCAATACTAACCGTCAGAATAGTTTCGGTTTTGGCAACCGTAGCAATAGTTCTATGTCTACCGGTTCGTTTGGAGGCGGTTTCGGTGGCTCGCGTGGTGGCGGCTTCGGCGGTGGCCATTCAGGTGCTTCTGGTGGTGGCGGACGTTTCGGTGGTGGTCATCGATAAGACGCATCTTATAAGAAATGGTATGCCGCTTCTCGGTATAAAATAAACATACAATGGTAATTTCTATAACAACCTAAAAAATACATCTTGTTATGAATACAAAGAATTTGATTTTTACGTTTTTGGCTTTGACTGTAGCATTTACTGCTGCTGCTCAGGAGACATATCAGGATACTAAGCTGATAGATAATGACCTTAACGGTACAGCACGCTATGTAGGTATGGGTGGTGCAATGGAGGCTCTTGGTGCCGACATATCTACTATAAGTACCAATCCGGCAGGCGTAGCTTTCCTTACCAAAAACCAAATAAGTCTTACTGGTGGGTTGGTGAGCCAAACTGGAGTGGAGAACAGTAGCATAAGTGGCGGGAAGAAGACCAATGCCAGTTTTGACCAAATAGGTATTGTGGCTCCGCTTACACTTGGTGGGAAACCCTATATTAACTTGGCTTTCAACTATCACAAGAGCCGTAATTTTGACCAAATACTCTCTGCAGTAGGATCATTGTCTATGGCTTCGCAGAACAAGATTTCGGCCATTAAGTACGATAAGGTGGGCGACTGGGGATGGAACGCAGTAGATGCCAGCTACCAAAAATTATTGGAGAAGACTGATGACCAGGGTAATAATTATATGGACTATTACAATGGACAGTCGTTCATTTTTGGCCAGTACCAAAAGGGCTATATTGGTGAATACGACTTTAGTATAAGCGGTGCTATTAACAATCGTTTCTATCTTGGTGCTACTGTAGGTTTGCATGATGTAAACTATCGCTCTTCCAGCAATTACTTTGAACAATTAGAACAGTCTACCGAAGGTATGTCTACCGAGCGTCTTACGATTGATGGAACAGGAGTAGACGTTAAACTGGGTGTTATATTCTTACCTATAGACGGTTCACCATTCCGTATTGGTTTATACGTCAACACCCCTGTGTTCTATGACCTAAAAATGTCTGGCGAAACCTATTGCGGATTTGCCCCATCGGGCACATCACAGCAAATGGGCTCTGGTTTTACAGGATATAGTAACAACAGTTCGTACGACTTTAAAGTATATACCCCTTGGAAATTCGGTTTGAGTCTTGGACATACTGTGGGTAATTATCTTGCATTGGGCGCTACTTATGAATATTCTGACTATAGTAGTATAGACAACCGTACAATAGATGGTACATATTTTGACCCTTGGGATGGATCTTCGTACGATAGCAGTAGCAGTGATAATGTGATGAACGACCATACAGAGCGTACGCTAAAAGGTGTGCATACCTTGAAGTTAGGAGCCGAATACAAGCCGCTGTCTACATTGGCTATTCGTTTGGGATATAATTGGATATCATCAGCGTTCGACAAGAATGGCTTCCGCGACGGCTCGCTTGAGTCTCCCGGTGTAGGCTATGCCACTTCTACCGACTATACCAATTGGAAGGCCACTAATCGCTTTACCTTCGGTTTAGGTTGCCAGTTAAGTAACAAAGTAAATCTTGACTTCGCCTATCAGTATAGCCATACCAATGGCGATTTCTATCCTTTCATGAGTTATTATGACTCCAGCAGTTCGGCTGCCAGTTGCGTGGTAGGTGCCACCAAGGTAAGCCACGACCGTAGTCAGATAATGGCAACTTTGAGCTGTCGCTTCTAATCGTATTTTAATAGTGCGTCTGTCCGCAACCGCAAGGGTTATTGACCTGGCGGTTGCGGATATTTTTTTGCCTAAAAAAGTTTGGCTTAAGATAGAAAACCGTGAAAATACGGGTGTAAGTGCCAAAATGTTTATACAATATTTTGCTGTAGGCTACAATCATTGTATTTTTGCATAAGATAAGCTGCACTCGGCAATATGAAATCAAGTTTTCATTGCGCTCGTTTGCATTATCTTTGCATAAGATAAGCTGCACTCGGCAATATGAAATCAAGTTTTCATTGCGCTCGTTTGCATTATCTTTGCCGTGTAAAAGCGATAACGTCACAATAATGAAAAGATTTTTTGTAATATTGATTGCGGCTCTTGGGCTGTTTGCCTCGGAAAAAATGTATGCCGATGGAGGAAAACGCGAGTTTAGAGCCGCTTGGATGCAGTTTGTAAATGGTATGTATTTAGGTAAGTCTACAGCCGAAATACAGCAGATGCTTACTCACCAGTTAGACGAGTTGGAGAAAGATGGTGCCAATGCCGTAATCTTTCAGGTTCGTGGCGAGTGCGATGCACTATATGAGAGCAAGATAGAACCCTGGAGCCGCTATCTTACGGGAGTGCAGGGGCAGGCGCCTTCGCCCTATTGGGACCCTATGGCATGGATGATACAGCAGTGCCATAAGCGTGGTATGGAGTTTCATGCCTGGATAAATCCCTATCGTGCCCGCATGAAAAGTCCTACACGTCTGGCAGCCAACCATATACTCAATACCCATCCCGAGCGCGCCTTTGAATATGGTGGGCTGTATGTGCTCAACCCAGGGCTCAAGGAAAACCGTGAATATATTCTCTCTGTGGTTGATGATATTGTGAGTCGGTATGATATCGACGGTATGCATATCGACGATTATTTCTATCCCTATCCCGAAGGCGGCCGTCAAATACCCGATGATAAAGAATATGCGTTATACAATAACGGAATTGCCGACCGTGGAGACTGGCGTCGGTACAATGTAAACTTGTTTGTTAAAGAAATGGGTGAACATATACATCGCCTCAAGCCGTGGGTAAAGTTTGGCGTTTCACCGTTTGGCATTTACCGTAATAAGAAAAATTCGCCATTGGGAAGCGATACTAACGGACTGCAAAACTACGACCAGTTGTATGCCGATGTGCTATTGTGGGTAAACAACGGATGGGTAGATTATTGTGTGCCGCAGCTGTATTGGCAGATAGGACATCCATTGGCCGACTATGAAACATTGATTAAGTGGTGGGCAAACCATATGGCCAATCGGCCACTCTATATAGGCGAGAGCATTGAGAATACAGTGCAGAATGCCGATCCGTCTAATGCGTCAACACACCAAATGGCGGCCAAGTTTCGTCTGCACAGACAGTTGCGTAATGTTGCCGGTACGGTACTTTGGTATGCCAAGGTGGCAGCCGAAGATATGGGCAGTTATGGAACAATGCTCCGTAATGTGTACTGGAAGTCAAAGGCTCTGCCCCCCTATATGCAGTTCCTTGATGATAAAGCTCCTAAAAAGCCTACCAAGGTAGGCGATGCATGGACAGAAGACGGGTTTATGCTCTATTGGTCGGCCCCGAAAGCTAAAAAATGGGGCGATGTAGCCCGCCGCTATGTTGTTTATCGTTTTGCCAAGGGCGAGAAAGTGAACATAGCCGATGCTTCAAAAATAGTGAAGATAACTTATGATACCTTCTATCGTATGCCTTACAATCAGGGTACCGATGCATATACCTATGTGGTGACAGCCCTCGACCGTGTGGGTAATGAGAGTAAGGCTGCCAAGCGTAAAGTGAAGTTGTAAGGATAATTCCTGTAAAAATACTGCATACATAAAAATCCGCATAGATATTTCTATGCGGATTTTTATGTAGAAGCACCTTATATATATTAGTCTTTTTGGGTATAACTGTGGTCAAGATTGTTCTGCTCCTTTTAGCCAATTGGCTACTATGGTTTCGCCCATTGCTGTAAGTACACTTTCTGGATGAAACTGTATGCCGTGAACATCGTATTCTCTATGGCGCAGAGCCATGATGTAGCCCTCGTCGCTTTCTGCCGTTACCTCCAAACATGGGGGCAACGAATCTCGGTCTACTACCCACGAGTGGTAACGTCCCATAGTGATGCGCTTGGGCAGTCCACCGAATATATAGTCGTTCTGCAAGTTAGTTCCTTCAGTGGCCACTCCGTGAAAAACTTCAGACAGGTTGGTAAGGCTACCTCCGAATACTTCGCCTATGGCTTGGTGACCAAGGCATACACCCAATATTGGTTTAGTGGCGGCATACATGCGTATAACATCGGTAAGAAGTCCGGCCTCTGAGGGGATGCCGGGGCCGGGTGAAAGCAGAATTTTGTCGAAATCATTGAGGTCTTCAAGGTTGAATTGGTCGTTGCGGAATACTGTTACATCACTGCCAAGTTTGCGTACCAAATGTACCAAATTGTAGGTGAATGAATCGTAGTTGTCTATTACAACCACTCGCACGGGGCGAGTGTTCTGTGTGTTGTCATGTTTCATAATGATTCGGCTTCGTTAATGGCACGTGTAAGCGCACCCAGTTTGTTATTACATTCCTGCAGTTCGTATTCATCGTTGCTCTTGGCCACCACGCCACTTCCAGCCTGGAACCACAGTTCGTTGTTGCGACTTACAAAAGTGCGTATTACTATGGCTTGGTTCAGATCACCATTGAGTCCTATAAAACCTATGCACCCACCGTAGGCTCCACGGTTGTGAGGCTCAAGTTGGCTGATAATCTGCATGGCTCTTACCTTGGGCGCGCCAGAGAGTGTTCCGGCTGGGAAAGTGTCGAAAAAAGTACGTATTTTTTCAGTTGGCGAATCGGGTTGTATCAGTTTTCCGCTAACGCGACTTACCAAATGGATGACGTGGCTGTAGAACTGCATATCCTTATAGAAGTCTACCTTTACGTCATTGCAGTGGCGGCTTAGGTCGTTGCGTGCCAGGTCTACCAGCATTACATGCTCAGCGTTTTCCTTGGCATCGTTGCGCAGAAATTCAGCGTTCTTTCTGTCTTGTAGTGGGTCTCCTGTGCGTCGTGTAGTTCCGGCAATAGGATCGATAAAAGCTTTGTTGCCCGTTATACGGCAATGGGTTTCAGGACTGGAACCAAAGATTCTGTATCCTCCAAAGTCAAAATAAAACAGGTATGGTGAAGGATTGATGCTGCGCAATGCACGGTAAAGCTTGAAGTCGTCGCCCGTATAGCGTTGGCAGAACCGGCGTGATACAACTATCTGGAATACGTCGCCGCGCATACAGTGGGCTACGCAGTGGCGTATGTTGGCACGGTGCTCTTCATCAGTTAGCGTGCTGTATACAGTGCCGTCGGTATGGAATTCGTAACACTGGCCTGGTTGACGTAGCCGTTGCTCAATGTTGTCAAGAACCCGGTTGCCTATATCTGTGTCTTCGCCTTCAGTAAGCGTGAGCAGACGTATGCGGTTGGAATAATGGTCAAAAACTATCAGGTCTCTGTACATTACATAGAGCATGTCTGGCGCATCGTTGGTGGGTTGGGTGTCATCGGCTACGTCAATGTTTTCAAAATAACGTACTGCATTGAAAGACGTGTATCCGTATACTCCACAGTATTCGTTGCCTTCGCCAGAGACATGGAAAGCACCAAGAAAATTGCTCAAGGCCTGTGCCACTTGTTCTTTGGCTCGGCCTTTGTGTACAAGGTCAAGTTTTTGGCGTTGCTCGCTACCGTCGGGCATGGATGTGATAGCCACTCCGTGTGATACGGCAAACGAAGCCAAGGGACTGATGGCTATGAATGAGCGTGCTGTATCGTGGCTATGATAGTCACTACTTTCCATAAGTGCCGACTTTGGGTAGAGGCTACGCAGACTAAGATATACTCCAACGGGGGTATACAGGTCGGCCAGAATAGTGCGTGTTGTTACTTGATAATTGTAATGTTTCATATTGGCATGAAGAATAGAGGGTTAGAAATTGCCGTACTCGCCAGCCATGTCTTTGTGGGCGAGATAGGTTTCAACATCTTTGTCACCACGCCCCGAAATGGTGAGTACAACTACATCGTTTGGTTTAAAGGTAATATGGCTGAGTGCGGCCACAGCATGGGCACTCTCTATGGCGGGTATGATACCCTCGGTGCGGGTTAGCTCGTATCCAGCTTTGATAGCCTCGTCATCGTTAATGGCTATCACCTGTTCACGACCCCGTTCGGCCAAGTCGGCATGCATTGGACCTATACCAGGATAGTCAAGTCCAGCACTAATGGTGAAAGCTTCCTTTATCTGGCCATCATCGGTCTGCATTACCAATGTGCGGGCTCCGTGAATGATGCCTTCTGTGCCGGTCTGTATGGTTGCTGCTGTATAGTCGGTATCCACCCCATGTCCGCCAGCTTCTGCGAGAACTATCTTTACACGGTTGTCGTCGATATAGTGGTATATAGTTCCGGCGGCATTGCTTCCTCCGCCCACACAGGCTATCAAATAGTCAGGGAAGTCGCGACCTGTTTTTTCGGCGAGTTGCCATTTAATTTCTTCCGAGATTACGCTCTGCATCTTGGCCACAATGTCAGGGTAGGGATGAGGCCCCATAGTAGAGCCTACCAGGTAATAGGTGTCTATGGGATGACTGCACCAATCGCGTATGGCCTCGCTGCAAGCGTCGCTCAGTGTCATGTTGCCCGTGGTTACAGGGTGTACTGTAGCCCCCAGCATGCGCATGCGTTCAACATTGGTGTGCTGGCGTTCAACATCGGTTTTTCCCATGAATATTTCGCACTGCATATCCATTAGAGCGCATACTGTGGCTGTGGCAACACCGTGTTGTCCAGCTCCAGTTTCGGCTATTATGCGTGTCTTTCCCATATGTCGGGCCAGCAGTATTTGTCCTATGGTGTTGTTTATCTTGTGTGCTCCCGTATGGTTCAGATCTTCGCGCTTGAGATAGAGGTGGCATCTGTAGCGTTGGCTCATTCGGGTGGCGTAATAGAGGGGCGAAGGACGGCCTACATAGTCGCGCAAGAGTTGTATATATTCGCGTTTGAAGTCGTCGCTGTCCAGTATGTGTTGATAGGCTTCTTGTAAGTCGTGTACACATTTATATAATATCTCTGGAACGTATGCCCCACCGAAGTGGCCGAAGAATCCGTTTTTATCTACTGTGTATTTCATATGGCTAATGCTTTGTTAAGTTGGTCCATGGCTTTGTCGGCATCCATGGTTTCGTTGAGCAGACTTACAAACTTGCTGCCGATAATGGTTCCTGCTGCATAGGCTTGTGCACTTTCCAGGGTCTGCCGGTTGGAAATGCCGAATCCTATCATGCGTGGGTTGTGCAGATTCATAGCATCGATACGCTTGAAATATTCCGTCTTTTTTTCATCGAAAGCCTGTTGCGCTCCAGTAATTCCAGCGCTCGATACCATATAAATGAACCCATCGGTATGGCTATCTATTAGGCGTATACGCTCTGTAGATGTTTCGGGTGTAATCATCATGATTACGCGTATGTCGTACCTGTCGGCAATGGGTTTTACCGTTGAGAGATAGTCGTCGAATGGCAGATCGGGTATGATACATCCCGATACCCCTGTGGCGGCGCACTGGCTGAAGAACGCTTCAAATCCGTAGTGCATCACTACATTTAGATAGCCCATCAGTATCAGTGGAATATGCATGTTGCTCTTTACGCTTTCTATTTGTTCGAATATTCGTTTCAGCGTAATGCCGTTGCGTAGAGCTATGGTTCCTGCGGCCTGTATTACAGGACCATCGGCCAAAGGGTCGCTGAACGGGATACCTACTTCAATCATGTCTATGCCTCGGCGCTGCAGAGTGAGCAGCACTTGTGGTACCATGTCGGCCTTTGGGGCTCCGGCGCAGAAGTAGAGCGAGCGGAGCTTGCGACCTGTGTTACTTTTGAAAAGTGTGTTAATCTTGTTCATGGCGTATGTTGTTGATAAAATTGCCAAGTAGCGTTATGTCTTTTATACCCGGTTCGGTTTCAAACCTGCTGTTTAAGTCGATGCCGGCAAACTGTGGATGTTGGAATGCCTGTATGCGTTCTTCGTCTCCAGGACCTATTCCGCCACTGAGCAGAAAGGGAATGTTGCCGTCATAGCGTTCTAAAAGTGTCCAGTCGAAATTATTGCCGCTACCACCTACAGTCTGGCAGCGTGTATCAAAGAGTAACATGTCTACAACACCATCATACTGGTGCCAACGGTCAATATCTGCGGCATCGGCTACCGATATGGCTTTGATTATGCGTATATCCTTATGTATGTCTGGGTCTATGGTGCGTCTTATATTTTCGCAGGCAATGCGCGATTCGTTACCATGTAGTTGTATATAGTCCAAATTATAGTTATATATGCGTGTAACTATGTTTTGGGGCATGTCGTCAACAAATACACCCGCCCTCATGGCGTGCTTGGATGTGCTATCTTGCCGTGCAGGTGTGCCTTGCTCCATACTGTTTCTAAGCTTGTTGAGTTGTTCGTGGCTATAGTCTGGAATATTGCCTGCACGCGAACTAACCATTTTTACATAGCGTGGCGATTTGGGATAGAACACCATTCCTATGATGTCGGCTCCCAGTTGTTCTACAGCTGATATGTTCTCGGCATTGGTCATGCCGCATACTTTAATAATCATAGTCAGTTATATTTGGGTGGTCGTTGCTGTGTATGGGCATGCGTCCCCGGTTGTGTTTAGTTTGCTTATCATGTTAGATAGAGCTTTGCCTGGATCGGGTTCTCGCATAAAGGTCTCGCCGATTAGAAATCCCCGGAATCCCTGTTGGCGCAGACGGGTGATTGTTTCAGTTGATGAGATACCGCTTTCGCTTACCCAACATGCGTTCTCGGGTAGCTTGTCGGCTAAGTTAAAGCTTGTTTGTACATCGGTGGTAAATGTGCCAAGATGGCGATTGTTGATACCATACATATCTGGTTCTGTTTCGGCATAAGCCAACTCGTTTTCTGTATGCATCTCAAGCAATACTTCCATACCAAGGTTGTGGGCCAGTGTTGTTAGTCGGCGGCATTCGTCTATGGTAAGAACAGAGGCGATGAGCAATACAGCCGAGGCTCCACAGTACCGGGCTTGGAAAATTTGGTATTCGTCTACGATAAAGTTCTTATAGAGTATAGGCAGTGTAACGCCAACGAATCGGGCTTGCTGGATATATTCGTCGTATCCGCCGAAGTATTGGCGGTCTGTAAGTATGCTTATGGCAGAGGCTCCGCCGTGTTCGTAAGCAGGTGCGATATTGCTTACTTGTGCATCACGGTGTATCCAGCCGCGCGATGGTGAACGTCGTTTGAATTCAGCAATAATGCCTGTGGGCGATGTTGTGAGTGCCTTGCGCATCGATGGTACAGCTATGTGAAGCATCTTCTCTGTAAGCGAGGCCAGATTGGCAATGGGTAATATCTGGTAGAACTGCTCTATCTCTTGCCGTTTGTAGGCCACTATTTCTTCAAGGATGTCTGCCATGGCTAACTATGAATTGATTTCTACAAAGCGGCGGAAGGTGCGAAGGGCTGCACCGCTGTCTATACTTTCGCGGGCCATAGCGATACACTCGTCAAGTGGTTTCTCGCCATGCTCCATTACCTGTATGCCGAAGGCTGCGTTGGCTACTACTATGTTCTTTTGGGCGGGCAGACAGGTGTTGTTGAGTACGCTATCGAATATGGCAGCGGCTTCTTCTTCTGTGGCTCCGGCCTGTAACTCTTCTGGATGTGCCGGTTGCATACCCAGGTCGGCTGGCGAGAATATGCGTTCGTACTGGTTGGTTGATACCTTGAAATCGCCAGTGAGCGATATCTCATCGTACCCGTCGGTACTGTTAATAATGCCGTAGTCTATGCCCAACCGTTGGTATACCTGTGAGTAGAGGCGCATTTGGTCGAGGTTAGCCACTCCCAGGAGTTGTGCCTTAGGATGCGATGGGTTTACTAATGGGCCTAACAGGTTGAATACTGTGGGAAACTGCAGAGCCTTGCGTATGGGTGCCACATGCTTCATGGCTTTAGCAAATAACTGTGCGTGTAAATAAACTATACCGGCTTCTTGAATAGAGCGGTTAAGAATATCCATGTCGCTGGTAAAGTGTACGCCGTGCATAGCTATCACGTTAGAGGCTCCACTTACGCTGGTAGCTGCATAGTTGCCGTGCTTGGCCACTTTGTATCCGGCGCCAGCGATAACGAAGCATGATGTGGTAGAGATGTTGAATGTGTTCTTGCGGTCGCCTCCCGTTCCCACTACGTCTATATACCGTTCGCAGTCTAATGGTGCCTTTACACCGGTTTCCAGTATACCGTCGCGGAAGCCTAATAGTTCGTCAACTGTTACTCCGCGCATTTGTATAGCGGTGAGCAAGGCTGTAATCTGCTCAGCAGGATAGGCATCGCGGGTAATGCCCAACAGTATTTCTTTTGTTTCTTCTCGGCTTAGTCTTTCTTGGCGGAGAACTCGCGTCAAATAGTCTTTCATCTCCATAGTCTTTATATTTTTGGTTTGTTTTTCAATGTAAAGAGGCCTGTCGTAAGTTACGGCAGGCCTCTTTGGTATCTCTTGCAATATCCATATGGCTTAGCTACTCACGACTGTTTTAATCTTGAGTTACGCCACCACCATGCTATAGATATCATATTTGTCATTAATTGTTTTTTTATGGTTGCAAATATAGCTATAATTCATGACGCTGCAAATTTTTCAGCGAAAAAAATGACTATTTGCTGTGTTTTTATCATTTTTTGTTGTCGGTTTTGCAATGTTGGGCAGTTAATACCTATATTATATAGGGGCGTTAGTAAGTGTCCTCATGGCTTCCAATGGTAAGTTTCTTCAAGTCGTAATACGACCCATTGTAGATATTGAAGTCTACGGGACCTTTGATGCCTGGCAGTCGCCCGGCATCGGTATGTTGCCAAAATTTCCATGCTCCCTTGTATTCTATCTTTGGTACATAGTAGTGGGCTATCCAGTAGGGATAGTCATCAAAGACGGGGGCGCTTAGGTATGTTTCCTTGAATTTATAGTAGGTATAGAGAATAGGCTTTACATGGTAGCGGTCTTCTACTATGTGCAACCATGTAAGAATGTCGCGCTGGAAGTCTTTTATAGGCTTGTCTTTAGGTGCGTGTTCTATGTCGAGTACTGGCGGCAGATCTCCTTCTTCCAGGTGTACTTTTTCAAGAAAGTAATAAGCTTGCTGTCTGGCAGACGATTTGTTGCTCCAGAAGTGATATGCACCACGTATGAATCCGTATTCGAGTGCATTGCTGAAGTTCTCGTTAAAGTTCTCGTCCATGCGGCTTGCACCTTCGGTAGACTTGATGATTACAAATCTTAGAGGGCATCCTGAAATCATGCCGTGTTGCAATTCGTCCCAGTCTATATTGCCTTGGTAGTGAGAAATATCGATGCCGTGTATTTCAAATCCTTCGGGGTATTTAGAATCGCCGTACAGTGCACGCCATCTGAATCCGGTTGGGCCCACAAAGAAGTGGTAGAATGCCCAGCAGTAGATTATGGCTACAGCCATTCCGCCTAACCAAAATGTCCACCGTGGCATACGCATACGCCGTTTGGCAGTACTGTGCCGTGTGCCGCTATGCTTATAGCTGCGGTGGTGTTGTGTATTGGTTGTGGTTCTGCGTTTTATTTTATTTTTCTCCATAAGGGGGGCTGCAGACTGCGCTATAGGTTAAAAAAGCATCGGATTATTCTTAGGGTGTCCACTCTTTTGGTAAAGGTGGTACAGAATAATCCGATGCATAAGTATCTAATGTTTATTTGCCTTGCTCAAGAGCCAGTGTACGGGTGGTGCGGTCGCATACAGATGCGGGACCCCAGTACTGGATAGGACCTGGATATACATAGCAAGTTTCCTTTGCCCACTGGTCACGTTTCTCGGCGAACTTCTTGAATGGAGCACCATCGAGTTCTACAAGAGCTTTGCGGATAACGGGCTTCATCTCTCCGTTGCGGCGTTCCATATTCATCATCATGGTGATTGGCACACCTCCAGCTTTCCATTCGTCGGTGGGGGCGGTAGTGTTCTTTACTATGGCCATATAGCCGGTCTTGCCGTTGGCTATGAGTTGTACGGCGCTAACACCAAGAGCGTAGCAGTAGTCTGCATCGAAGTTTGATGGAGCTGCGCAACGGCCTTCGTAACCGAAGAAGTGGTGTAGGGCGGCGAACTTGCCAACAAATTTGCCTTCAGCTTTCCATTCGGCCAGCTTGTCGGCTACCATATCAGAGATAAGCTTTTCGGTCTCGATGAGCGATACCTGTACGTTGCCGTGGGGGTCGCGGTCGAGTGAGAGCTGACGTGCCACGTCGCCAGGCAGGGTTTTGAATGTTTCTGCGTTCTCTGCAGAGAGGTGTGCAAGAATGTATTTCTTCTGCTCGTCGGCTTCAAGGTTTTTGTATTCTTCTCCATGGGCAGCGAGCAGATCGTTAAGCTCATCGATAAGACGGCCGATAGAGGGGATAAACTCAATAAGTCCTTCAGGAATAAGTACTACTCCGAAGTTATTACCTGCGGCAGCGCGGTCGGCAACAGACTGTGCTATGCCCTCAACTATTTGGTTCAGGGTCATGTCTTTCTGCTCTATCTCTTCTGATATAAGACAGATGTTGGGTTGTGTCTGAAGGGCACATTCCAAGGCTATGTGAGAAGCCGAGCGCCCCATCAACTTGATGAAGTGCCAGTATTTGCGAGCCGAATTGGCATCGCGCTCTATATTACCTATAACCTCAGCATATGTCTTGGTTGCAGTGTCAAAGCCGAATGAAGTCTCTATCTGACTGTTCTTTAGGTCACCGTCAATAGTCTTAGGCGCTCCTATAACCTGTACGCCGTAGTTCTTGGCTGCATAGTATTCGGCCAGTACACAAGCGTTGGTATTAGAGTCATCGCCACCGATAATTACGATGGCGTTGATGCCCAGCTGGCGTATTACCTCAAGACCTTTTTCAAACTGGTCTTCCTTCTCCAGTTTAGTACGGCCAGAACCTATCATGTCGAAACCGCCGGTGTTGCGATAGTTGTCTATGATGTCGGCGGTAAGCTCCTTGTAGTTGTGGTCTACCAAGCCACCAGGTCCCATAAGGAATCCGTAGAGCTTGTTCTCGGGGTTTAGTTTCTTTACGGCGTCAAAAATACCGCTGATAACATTGTGTCCGCCGGGAGCCTGTCCGCCAGAAAGAATTACACCTACATTGATTTTCTGGCTCTTTGTCTCTTCGCCGGGAACGAACTCAACGAGAGGCATACCATAGGTGTGTGGGAACAGTTTTTTGATTTCTTCCTGATTACCTACGCTCTGTGTAGGCTCGCCTTCTTG